>NZ_CP009888.1:300000-600000 GCF_000788395.1 Pseudoalteromonas piratica | reverse complement strand
CACCAGCGTTTGCAAACGTATTCAATAACGCAAAAAGCCCTCAAAGAGGGCTTTAAATTTTATTAACGACTTAACGCGTTTGTAATTATTTAGCTAAAGCACGCTTTAAGAAGTTAGGTGTTGCTAATGCGCCTTGGTGAATGCCTACGTTGTAATATTCAGTATCAAATGGTGCATTTTCAACATCTTCAGCTCTGAATGCTGTGAAGTTTTCACCTTTGCGTGCCATGGTGGCTGACCATAAACCTGAAGGGTAAATTGGTTGTGGGAATGGCAGCGTTTGTAAATCGGCAAAACCAACTTCTAACATTGCTGCACGTGTTTCACGCAGTAATTGTTGGTGCATTAATGGCGATTCACTTTGCTGAATTAAGATACCGCCAGAGCGCAGTGCTTTTAGGCAGCTAGTATAGAACGCATGGTTAAATAAACCTTCACCAGGACCTACTGGGTCAGTACCATCAACAATAATAACATCGATAGATTCTGGTGCGGCTTCAGCCATAAACTTAATGCCATCATCAAACATCACAGTTGCGCGTGGATCGTTGTTCGACGCACATAATTCAGGGAAGTATTTCAACGACATTTCCGTTACCACTTCGTCAATGTCAATTTGATGAACGGTTTCAACACCTGGGTGTTTAAGTACTTCGCGTAATGTACCGCAATCACCACCGCCAATGATCACAACGTTCTTCGGTGCTGGGTGTGAAAACAATGCTGGATGGCTCATCATTTCATGATAGAAAAAGTTCTCGCGTGTACTTACCATAGTGCAGCCATCAATAATCATTAAATTACCAAAGTCTGTTGTTTCATACATTTCAACAAGTTGAAATGGCGATTGTTTTGACTCTAGTTTTTTATTAATGCGCAGTGAAAAAGCACTGCCATCACGATCACTTATTTCAGTGAACCAAGTATTAGCATCTAAATTAGACATAGTAGTTTTCACTTACCATTGTATGTTTAAAAATCGCGGCAATTTTGCCAGTGAAATGCGTGTGACTCAATTAGAAAATAAAATTATAGCCGAACAATTTAATTTTTATGGCTAGCGGCTGAAAAGCAAATTAAAATATTCTCAATTAGATGACTTTATAAAGAGATGACATTGGCTATAACAAACGCACGTGAAACTTATAACATTGCTCACTGGAGTGAAGGTTACTTTGATATTAATGAACAAGGTGAGCTAGTAGCATTTCCTGATAAGGACCAGACAAAGCAAGGTGTTTCTTTAGCGCAGTTAACTGAGCAATTTAAGGAACAAGGCTTAACCTTACCTGTGTTGGTTCGTTTTACTGATATTTTACAGTCGCGTGTTGATACGCTAGTTGGTGCGTTTGCGGATGCAAAACAAAGTCGAAATTATCAGGGCAAATACACCTGTGTTTATCCCATTAAAGTTAATCAGCAGTCGTCAGTAGTAAAAAAGCTGCTTGCTCATCAAAGCAACAAAGTAGGCCTTGAAGCAGGTTCTAAGCCTGAACTAATGGCGATTTTAGGTGTGGCAGACAAGCCAATTAAAATCGTTTGCAATGGCTACAAAGACAGCGAGTTTTTGCGTTTAGCGTGTATTGGTCAAGCGATGGGCCATGACGTAAATATTGTCGTTGAAAAGCTCTCAGAGCTTGATGTGTTATTGCAAGAAATTGAAACTTTAGGTATCGAACCTGGCATTGGTATTCGTATTCGCCTTAACTCTGTGGGTAAAGGGAAATGGCAAAACACGGGTGGTGAAAAAGGCAAATTTGGCCTTACGGCTAGCCAAGTGTTGAGCGCTATTGAGCGTTTGAAAAAAGTAGGAAAAGAGCACTTACTTACACTTGTGCATTTCCACATTGGTTCACAAATTGCGAATATTCGCGATATTCACCGTGCATTAAAAGAGTGTGCACGTCATTATGCTGAGCTTTGCCAAATGGGTGTCGCGCTTAAAACGATTGATGTCGGCGGTGGTTTAGGTGTGGATTACGAAGGTTCTGGTTCACGTAATTCGTGCTCGATGAATTACACTGTGGCGGAGTATGCGCGCAATGTTGTAAATACCTTTGCTGATACCTGTGAAGCGAATAACCTGCCGCAGCCGGACATTATTACTGAGTCAGGACGTGCGCTGACAGCGCATCATGCGGTGCTCATCACAGATGTTATTGATGTTGAAGAAGCACCAAAATTACACAGTGATATTGTGCTTTCAGATAGCTCGCCTCAAGTACTGCAAGAAATGTGGCAAGCGAAACAGCGCTTAACGCCGCGGTTAGCGCTTGAAATTTACCACGATGCAATGCATTTGTTTAGCGAAGCACATGAGCAATACGTGCACGGGTTATTATCGATGACCGATTGGTCGCAAATTGAAACCTTATATTTTGATATTCTTCGTGCAGTGCGAGCACAGCTAAGTATTAATGCTCGTTCGCACCGTGAGGTGATTGATGATTTAAATGAGAAGCTTGCAGACAAGTTGTTTGTTAATTTCTCATTATTCCAATCATTACCGGATGTATGGGGTATTCAACAGTTATTCCCAGTGATGCCAATTGAACGCTTAGATGAAGCGTGTTCGCAGCGTGCGATTATTCAAGACATTACGTGTGACTCTGATGGCCAAATTCGTGAATACGTAGACGGTGCTGGTATTGAAGCAAGTTTACCGATCCCTCCTTACAAACCTGGTGAGCAGTATCACCTTGCGATGTTTATGGTGGGGGCTTACCAAGAGATTTTAGGTGATTTACATAACCTCTTTGGTGATACAGATTCAGTGCATATTGAGCTAGATGACAATGGATTTGCACTTACCAATGCCTTAAAGGGTGACAGTGTAGAAGATGTGCTGAGATATGTTCACTACAATGAGAGCGATCTTAAAACCACTTATCAAAATCGATTAGCAGCAAGTAGCTTATCGCAGGCGTTACAACAGTCGTATTTGGCAGAGTTAGAAGCAGGACTAAGTGGCTACACTTACTTTGAAGACTGACCAGCTGTAAGACTAGAGTCTAGCTATTTATTGCTGCGCTAAAAAAGGCTAAAATATGGCCTTTTTTAGCTTGTTCATCGAATAAATCTGATAAGTGGTGTGATCTTGTATTATTTAAGAGCCCTAATTTCATTACTGTTTTACACAGTCAACACCTTGTTTTGGTTTGCCCCAATTTTTCTGGCTGGTGTTTTAAAGTTATTACCAATCAAACCATGGCAAGCAATGTGGAGCCTTGTTGCGAAATGGTGTGCAAGCCGTTGGGTTGGTACCAACAGCATAATTCAGTATATTTTTACACCGACAAAATTGGTTATTACAGGTAACCCAGAATTCACTTATAAAGACTGGTATTTGGTGGTGGCTAACCATCAATCTTGGGTCGATATACTTGTTATGCAGCGTGTATTGCATAAGAAAATCCCTTTCCTTAATTTCTTTCTTAAAAAAGAGCTGATCTATGTGCCATTTTTAGGTTTGGCATGGTGGGCGCTCGATTTCCCATTTATGAAACGAGCGAGTAAAAGCCAGCTAAAGAAAAACCCATCGCTGCGCACCAAAGATATGGAAACCACAAAGAAAGCCTGTGCCAAGTTTAAGCATGTACCGGTGAGTATTGTTAACTTTGTAGAAGGTACGCGTTTCACTAAAGACAAGCATATTCGTCAAAAAAGTCAGTTCGATAACTTATTAAAACCTAAAGCAGGCGGCGTTGCGTTTGTTATGGAAGCAATGGGTGAGCAACTGAATAAGCTCGTAGATGTCACAATTTGTTATCCGAAAGGTACACCTACTTTCTTTGACTACTTGGCAGGTAAAGTACCTGAAATCCGCGTACATATTGAAGTTAAGCCAGTGTCGTCAAACTGGGTTGGTAACTATTCAAATGACTCTGAATTCCGCGTGCAATTTCAAAATGAACTAAACGACTTATGGCAAGGTAAAGATCAGCAGTTGGCTAAGTTAAAGCATACTCAAGCAGCTGAGGAAGTATCATGCTAGCCAGATTTTTACCGGGTGTGTTGCTTGCGCCAATCGTGTTTACTGTGCTTGTAGGCAATGTCGTATTATGGGGCGCCATTGTCTTTTTGTTAGGACTATTAAAAATTGTTTTGCCGATTCAACTTATCCGTGATGTATTGCACCTTGCTTATAAAGGTTGGTGTAAGGGCAACTATTTCGGGGTCTGGCTTGCATGTGATAATTGGCAAGTTGATGTTGAAGGTGAGTTAGACGAGAGTGCTTGGTACTTACTGATTTCAAATCACCAGAGCTGGCTCGACATTATGGTATTGAGTGGTCTTGGCCGTTTGCCTGCGCCGAAATTCTTTTTAAAAGATGAGCTTAAGTGGGTGCCATTTGTTGGTGCTGGGGCATGGGCGATGGATATGCCATTTATGAAGCGCGTGAGTAAAGCCAAAGTGGCTAAAAACCCAAAACTAAAAGGTATGGATGTAGAGCGCACCAAACGTGCTTGTCGTCATTTCCGATTAAACCCAACAACCATTATTAATTTTGTTGAAGGCTCGCGATTTACTTCCGAAAAACATCAAAAACAGCGCAGCCCTTTTAAGCATTTGCTCAAGCCTAAAGCCGGTGGGATTGCGTTTGCGTTGGAAGTACTTGGTGAGAAGATGGATGGTTTGCTCAATACTAGCATTGTTTATCACGGTACCTCTGAAACGATTTGCAAGGAT
The DNA here is from genome assembly GCF_000788395.1 of Pseudoalteromonas piratica. Taxonomy (NCBI): domain Bacteria; kingdom Pseudomonadati; phylum Pseudomonadota; class Gammaproteobacteria; order Alteromonadales; family Pseudoalteromonadaceae; genus Pseudoalteromonas; species Pseudoalteromonas piratica. The sequence goes on along the minus strand of NZ_CP009888.1, from coordinate 595,311 downwards.
ATGCTATTTGGTAAACTCAGCAAAATTCACGTCGATATCAAAGTTCAATCTATCTCGCCAGATTTACTTGGTAATTATCAGCATGATCGCGAGTTTAGAGTTGAGTTTCAGCAAAAATTGAATGATATTTGGCAGAACAAAGACGTACAAATCGCACTGATGCAAGAGAACTCTGAATTACCTAAGGTAACGCCAGCACACTCTAATTAATTAAAAGGATCTTTATGAGCAAAATAGAACAGCTATTAGCACCATGGTTATCTGAAACTTTCCCAACCGTGGTTTGGCTACCAAAAGCGCTTTCTATTTGCTCAGGCATATTATTGCTTGTCGTGCTTTATTTTGTTGCTAGGCACTTAATTTTACCGAGCTTTGAAAAGCTCGCTGTCTATATTTCCCCTCATCGTTTAGGGCAATTAAAGCCATTACTGACAAAATTAAATCGCCGACTCGCTGGTTTTATTTGTAGTGTGGCATTTCTATCAAGCTTTCACTATTTCTACCTTCCTGGTGAAGAGGGGGAGCTTTTTTACAGTACTGTAGGCCAAATTCTCGCGGTGATTTACAGCGGCTTCATTTTTAGTTCGATTATTAGTATCGCTGGGGCAGCTTATAACCAGCTCAGCTTTGCCAAAGATGTGCCCATTTTGGGCATTATTCAGGTGGTAAAACTGATTACCTTTATTGTGACCTCGATTTTAGTTGTTAGTGTCTTATTGGATAAATCACCTGCTTATATATTGTCAGGCTTTGGTGCACTTGCTGCGATGCTATTGTTAGTCTTTAAAGACACGATATTGGGGTTTGTTGCAAGTATTCAGATCGCGGCAAATCGCTTGGTTGCGGATGGTGATTGGATTCAGCTTGATCAATATGGTGCCGATGGTGAAATTGAAGAGCTTGGCCTCAACACTGTTAAAGTTCGAAATTGGGATAAAACCATTACCACAGTGCCAACTTATGCGCTTATTTCTCAGTCATTCAAGAATTGGCGAGGCATGCAGGAGTCAGGCGGGCGCAGAATAAAACGTGCAATTAATCTTGATTTAAACAGCATTTGCATTATTGATAATGAATTTATTGATGCGATTAAATCACATCACATTGTTGCGGATATTCTTTCTCAGCAGCAATTTGAAGAGGCGATAGATAAAAGTAATATCAGGCTTTTTCGTATTTATGCTGAAGAATATTTACGCCAACATCAGGCCCTAAACAAAGACTTAACACTGATGGTACGTGAATTAGCACCAACATCTGAAGGTTTACCTGTTGAGATTTATTGCTTTAGTAGCGACAAGCGATGGATCCCCTATGAGCATTTGCAGGCGGATCTGATTGACCATTTATTGGCAGTGCTGAGTGTATTTTCGTTGCGGCCATACCAAAGAGTAACAGGGCAACTTACACAATAATAGTGAGGTTTAGCCGCTTGTCTTGAAAGTTAATTTTGGCTTGCTGACTGGTAAAAAAGTCAATGTAATGGCCTTTGATACGCGAGATGATAAGCCTAGGCTGATAACTAAATCCTGATACTGAAATCGTACAAGCTTGTGCACTGAGCGATACATCGACATGAAGTGGCTGAGCGACTTTTAAGTTAAGCATATATAGCAGGTTGTATACCAACAGCGGTGGTATGGTGACTGATCGCAACTCCAGCTCTTCAGAGATTGAGAGCGTCAGATCGCCCGCATTGGCTAGACGCTGCATGTATTTGATGGCGTTCAACTCTTGTTTTAGCTCCACTAAATCTTGCTTTCCAGCTTGCAGCTTATAGCGTAATAGTTCAGCTAAGTCTGTGATTGATTCGCTCGCTGCATCGGTGTCTTTGTCCATTAGCGCTTCAATATTATCTAAGCACTGGTATAAGAACGCGGGTTGCACTTGCTGAGCAAGCATTTTAAGGGAGTGATGCTTAATACTTTTTTCAATGCTGGCCTTTTCACGGATTGCCTGAGCGCTGACGTAACCAATTGTCCAAACGAAGCTCAAAAATAAATTAAACTTTGTTAGTGATTTAACCAATTGTTGCCGCTCCGCAGCATCATCATACCAAAAATAACTGAGTAACATGCTCGGCAGATAAAGGATTGCCACTGTAATAATCACCGCACTGAGTACAACAAGGGCACGGTAAAAACGTTGTTTTTGCAACATGCGTTTAATAAAACGACGGGTTACTAAGTGCCATACTGAAACAAGCATAAGTGTATATAACAACCACTCGAGCGCGTGTTGCATAAGTTTCTCTGGCGCAAAAAAGGTAACTGCCACAAGCGGAAAGAGTAAAATCAGAGAAGTAATAATGCCTTGGGCAATGTAGTAATCATGCGACCTATTCACTGCTTTTATCCTTTTTAACTGGTATTTGCAGTTCAACGCTAAATTGATCTGTAGTGCGTTCGCAATTTATGGAAAAGTTATCGCGATATAACAATGCCAAACGCGCTTCTAAATTGGTTAAGCCAGTGCGAGTGCCATCAGCATGGCGGGCTGAGATATTAATTGGATTGCTGATCACAATACATAGCTTTTTGCCTTGCTGATTAACATCAATATTGATGCAACCACCTTGCGGCAATTGGCCAATACCATGTTTGATAGCATTCTCAATGAGGGTAAAGATACTCATACTGGGTACGAGTAAACTCTCACACTCTTTTGGTACTGAGATATTAAGATTAAGGCGCTCTTCAAAACGCACTTTTTCAAGTTGGAGGTAATGGCGGCAAAGCAGTAATTCTTGCTGTAACGCAATGCAGTGTTTTTTGTTATCAAAATGGTGTTTGAACAATTGACGAAACTCAAGCAAGAGTTTTTTGGCTTCATTCACATCCTCATAGAGCATTCCGCGAATACTATTTAATGAGTTAAACAAAAAGTGAGGATTCAGTTGGTACTGCAATACATCAAGCTGTTGTTGCTTCAGTTGTGTTTTTAGTTTGTGCTTATGCAAAATACCAAATGCTTGAAGGTAACACAGCATATACACACAATAAAAAAGGCTATGCAAAAAGCTTTCAACATAAAAGTATGCAGGCCCAAGAGGTTTGTCATACCCCTTCACATTGGTGGTTATGATAAGCGACACATAAGAATTGGTGTCACTACCATGCACATAATCAGGATCATCGACTTGTTTGGTACCGCCCTCAACTTTGAATAGAAAGCTGCCGGGAACAGATATTGTGTGCGTATAGGTTGCGCTTACAACACCAGCAAACACGCTGAGTACTAAGCCAGCTAAATAAGCCTTTTTGCCACTATTAAATCTTTGTTTAATGTATCTAAGGGGCAGATAAATACACAGTATTGGAAGAGCAATTATATGCACACTGTAGTGGGTAAGGCGTGCAACATTTACATCCTCAATACCTAAGGGACCAAATTGCCAAGAAATACTGATAAGAAGAATAAATGAAAAGAGTAGCAAGTTAATGCCAATCGCCAATTTATACTTTGCTATCCAATGCAAGGGTCACCTAGAGTTGAGGGAAAACTGATTGCAAAATATAGCTTTTCAGAAAAAATGGCAATAAATGTTTGAATAAGTAAATATTGCCATTGGTGTACTCGTGCTTTGTTACGTCTTGAGAGGTCTCTAAATCATTGTAATATTTGATTTTTACTTAGTGGTTGATTTAAAGTAAATACACTAATAAAAAGTATCATTTTGATGTGGTAACCCACTGTATATTAAAAAATTCTTACATTTGTGTATGAGAAATATCGTATTTTAGGTTTTTTTAGCTTACCTTTTTGGCTAGAATCAAACGGTATGCAACGCAGAACAAGGATTTTTTGCCACTCTGTAGTAAGGCAGAACTTTGAATTTTAAACACCTAATACATATCGTAATTTTCGCTACGTTATTGCTCGCACATTCTGTTAAAGCCAATGAGCGATTGGTTGTGGCTGTTGATCATGCACCTCCTTATAGCTACACCTTAGGTGAAACCCGACCTAGAGGTCTACTCATCGACATTATGATGCGTATCTCCAAGCAGCTAAATATTTCTTTGCAACTAACGCCTTGTCCTGTTTCTCGTTGTGTTCAACTCATTAAAGCGGGGCAGGCAGACATTGGTGGTGCTTTTATAAAAACGCCTGAGCGCGCGCGTGACATGGTATTTCTTGAGCCTGCTTATATGGTTTTGAGTTCGCCATTTGTCTTTTATGCGCAAACCGAGCTGGATATTACGGTCAATAATTATCAGGATTTATATGGTAAGCGCATTGGGGTTGTACGCGGGGCAGCTCATTTTGCGCGTTTCGACAATGATAAAGCGCTCAACAAAGTTGCTGTTCAAAGTGAACGAATCGCAATGGATTTACTGCTCAAAGGTCGTTTAGATGTTGTAATCGCCGTTGAGCAGACTGCAGATCATTCTTTAAGTGTATTAAACCAACCAACACACAGATTAAAAAAATTGAACTATCGCCACGATGAACCGATTCTTGGATTTGCCGTTGCGTCAAAACGTTCTGAAAATCAAAAGTTAATCAAGCAAGTACAAGAGTCACTGTGGTCTCTTGCTCAATCAGGTGAATTATCTCAACTGGTTGATTTGTATGATTTGCCGCCAGTTGTAGTGAATTAACTCTGCGATTCAGCGTTTATTCAGTCACATCAAATTACATTTTACAAAACTCCCAAGAAGAAAGATTAAACAATGAATTATTTGTTGCCACGTAAAGTATTAAACGTTTCTATTTTAGCTGCTGCACTTGCTGTTTCGGGGTGCGCCACGACTAATGCCGAAAAAGGTGCCATGATTGGTGCTGTTACCGGTGCGGTAATTGGTAAATCAACGTCAAATCATAAGAACAAGCGTGCGGTTATTGGTGCTGCAGTGGGTGCAATTGCAGGTGCTGCAATTGGCGATTATATGGATCGCCAAGAAGCTGAAATGCGCGAGCAATTATCTGGCTCTGGGGTTGAAGTGGTAAGGGAAGGTGACAACTTGCGTTTAGTGATGCCTTCTAATATTACGTTTGCAACAAACCAAGCATCTATTACGCCGCAGTTTCACGCGACCCTTAACTCCATTGCGAATGTGCTAAATCATTATGATAAGACTTATTTAAGTATAGAAGGGCACACTGACAGCAGTGGTAGCGAGAGCTATAACCAAACACTTTCAGAGCGTCGTGCGCGCAGTGTTCAACAATATTTAATTAACCAGTCGATTATGGGTGAGCGCTTATCGGTAACGGGCTATGGTGAGATGCGCCCGATAGCGAGCAATGAAACGGCTGCAGGTAAAGCGAAAAACCGCCGCGTTGAAGTGCAAATAGTGCCTAACCAAGCATAAATAAAGTAAAAAAGGCTTCCTGTTGGAAGCCTTTTTTGTTCCTAACAAAATGTTTCACAGACGGCATCTGCTTTACAGCTAATCACTGTTACCTGGTTATAGCCAACACGTTGCAATTGCTCAGCTGCCAAAGTGGCGCGACCACCAGTAGCGCAGTGAAGATAAATGGCACGGTCAGCGTCTTTTTCAATTTCGATCAGCTTCATTTCGAGTACACCGCGAGGAATATTAATCGCACCAACGGCACTTTTAATAGCATGTTCTGCAGGTTCGCGAACATCTATTAATAAACCATTATTTTGTGCCATTTCGGCTTTTGCTTGTGCTGAATTTACTTTTTTAACATTCTCTGAAGCGAGTTTAATAAGATCGGGTATGGTCTTTAGCATGCTTAATCCTCCAAGCCAAATTTACGTAGAATCGTGATCATAGGGCACCACTTGGTAAATGCTGATTGCAATAAGTTAAGCGCAATAAACAGCGTGAAAAACACCCAGTTTGGGTGCACAAAGTGCGTGAGAAGCAGCGATATAATAAGCATAATGCCGGCGATTAATCTGAGTGCGTCGTTAATCTTCATATGAAAAACCTAACTTAACGTGGAATGTGTTTTTAAATATATTAGAAAAATCTAAATTAGTAAATTCTAATATTAGACTTTTCTAATATAACAGCATATACTTTACTCAATTTTAAGAATATTGAATTGATGCTTATGATGTTAGATATGGACAAAATGCTTGAAAATGCGGCAGATGCTGAGCAGTTTTTAAAATTGATGGCAAATAAAAACCGCTTAATGATTTTATGTACTTTGAATCAAGGTGAATTAAGTGTCACTGAGCTCAATCAAATTATTCCATTAGCACAATCAGCCTTATCTCAACATTTAGCAAGCTTGCGCAAATCAAACTTAGTTGAAACACGCCGAGAAGCACAAACAATTTATTATCGTATTGTCGATCAGCGTGTCAGTGCTATGTTAAACGCTTTATACGAAATGTTTTGTCAGTCAGAGTAAAGGGCATTGAATATGAAGTTAACGCACCCCGTTGACCGCCTTGTTGCCAGTTCTTTAAAAGGCCGCATCCCGTTAGTTATTTTTATTTTTGCACTACTAAGTGGTTTATTGGCTTTGCAATTTACAGCTCGCGAAGAAGAGCCGCAAATTGTGGTACCTATGCTCGATATTCAGGTCGCAGTCCCCAATATCAATGCCAATCAAGTTGAACGACAAGTGACGATTCCGCTGGAAAAGTTATTAGCGCAAGTACCGGGTGTAGAACATGTATACTCCGTCACCCAAACCGGTGGTGCGATTGTGACACTGCGTTTTTATGTGGGGGAAGATCGGGAAAAAGCGATCTTAAACACTTATAACAAGCTTTACGCGAATCAACATACAATGCCAAGTATTGTGTCCAATTGGCAGATTAAACCAATTGAAGTTGATGATGTGGCTATTATGATGTTGGGGTTTTGGAGTGAAAAGCCTCAGCTTTATGATGACTATGCACTTCGTCGCATCGCACAAGAAGTCTCTACCCAATTACAAGCAATTGACGATACCTCTGAAGTGCGTGTTATTGGCGGGCGTCAACGCACTGTTCAAGTCTATTTAAACACCACCAACCTTGCCGCATTTAACACCACAGTGATGGATGTATACAATGCCCTAACTGTGTCTAATCAGCTTGCCGCAGTTGGCGTACAGGTGACAAATAATCAGTCAGTTGTTTTAGAAGTGGGCGATGTGTTCCGTCATAGTGAAGAGCTAAATCGTTTGGTTGTTAATGTGATCAACGGTAAACCTGTTTATTTATCAGATGTTGCCTCGATTCAAGATGGCCCTAGCGAGCCTTCAAGTTATCAATGGTATAGCGAAGTAGGTAAAAACAACGGTGATCACCCTATGGTGACAATTAGTGTTGCTAAACAAGCCGGCACGAATGCGGTGAGCCTTGCAAATCGTGTTTTAACAGAGGTTGAATCACTGAAAGGGCAGCTTATTCCTCAACATGTTAATGTTGCTGTACTGCGTGATTATGGTGAAACAGCCAATGAGAAAGTAAATAACCTTGTTTCATCTTTGGCGTTTGCGGTGTTTACCGTGGTGGTCTTTATTGGTGTGTTTTTAGGCTGGCGACCAGCCACTGTGGTTGGTTTGGCTGTGCCAATTTGTTATGGCTTAACACTTATCTTAGATATGGCATTTGGTTATACCATTAACCGTGTCACCTTATTCGCCTTAATTCTCTCGCTTGGCTTACTTGTTGATGACCCCATTACCGGCATCGATAACATCAAACGCTTTATGAGCAAAGGCAAAAATAAAGAAGGCCAAATTGTTGCTGCAATGAGCGAAATTCGCCCTGCATTGGTTATGTCGACAGTAACCATTGTGCTTGCTTTTGTGCCAATGGCGTTTATTACCGGCATGATGGGGCCATACATGGCACCGATGGCATTTAATGTACCTGTCAGTGTTATCGTTTCAACATTAGTTGCTTTATTTGTAACGCCTTGGCTTGCAAGCAAACTACTCAAAGACTCACCGACTAAGCTTAGAGCCAGTAAAAGTGGTAAGCTCTACCATAAAATTTTAACGCCTATTTTGGCGTCAAAATCGCGTGCCAAGATGGCACTGTGGCTTACTTTAGGGCTCTTTATAGTCAGTGCGCTCTTACCGGTATTTCGCAGTGTGCCACTTAAGTTATTACCATTTGACAACAAAAATGAAGTGCAAATCTTAATTGATTTGCCTGAATCAGCCAGTTTAGAACAAAGTGCGGCACTTTCTTCGGAAATTGCACAGCAGGTAAAGCGTGTTGCTGAAGTGCATGCCGTTGCAGTGTATGTTGGTGAGCCAAGTGCTATCGATTTTAATGGTATGGTGCGTCAATACTATATGCGTGATCGCGATAACTTAGCTGAAATTCGCGTGTTATTAGTTGATAAAACTGAGCGTGAACATCAGTCTCATGGTGTGGTGCTGCGTTTGCGTGAATTATTGGCGCCATTTAATAAAGACGGTGTAAATATCAAAGTCGTTGAGGTGCCGCCTGGCCCACCTGTATTGTCAACCTTAGTGGCAGAAGTGTACCGAAAGCCGTTTGTAGCATTAGAGCAACAGCAATTAGCCGCACGCCAAGTCGCAGCGCGATTAACCCGAGAACCGCACGTGGTTGAAGTTGATACGACACTGCAAGCAGAGCAACAAATTAATCGATTTGTGGTCGATAAAGAAAAAGCGGCACTGTCGGGCATTGCTACGGAAGATATTAAACGCACCTTAATGATTGCAGGTTTTGGCGTTGCTGCAGGGTCGGTAGCAAATGAATCGGAAGCAGAACCTCTGGCGATACAACTACGCATTCCTTATGCCACTCGTAACCAATTAAGTGAACTTGATAGCCTCTACATTCGTGGTCGCGAGGGTATCGCACAAACGGATTTAGGGCTAGGGTTAGAAGCCGCTCCCCAACCACTGGTTGCGCTCAGTGAATTGGGTGAATACCAAACATTAACGGTTGCACAACCTATTTTCCGCAAAGATTTACAATCGGTGATTTATGTCACCGCTGAATTAAATGGTAGAACGCCTGCAGAAGTGGTGGCAGATATAAATGCTGACCAACGTGAACATTTGGGCGATGAGCAAACCAATAATGTTGCTTGGCAAGAGCGCCACTACTTAAATAACGGTGGTGGTGATTTATGGTCAATTCCAAACGGCACATGGCTTACTTGGAGTGGTGAAGGTGAATTAAGAATAACCGCCCGGGTGTTTCGCGATATGGGTATCGCCTTTGCCTTTGCACTGACAGGTATCTTTTTTATTCTGCGCTTACAAACAGGGTCTTATGCACTGTCTGGCATTATTATGTCGGCAATCCCGTTAACCGTGATTGGTATTATGCCGGGCTTTTGGTTAATAAATCAGTTTGGTGAACGTGAAATCGCAGCGAGTCCCGAGCCGATTTTATTCACTGCAACGGCGATGATCGGCATGATTGCTCTTGCAGGCATAGTCGTGAGAAATTCACTTATTTTGGTTGAATTTATCAGTGCAGCTCGCGCGCAAGGTGAATCAATAAAACAAGCACTATTAATGGCAGGGAGTGTGCGAATGCGTCCTGTGTTATTGACGGCGGGTACCACACTACTGGGGAATTTGGTGATTATTCTTGATCCCGTTTTTAGTGGTTTAGCACTCGCCATCATTTTTGGCATTATTTCATCCACCTTATTTAGTTTGATTATTGTGCCCGCCGTTTACTATCTGGTTTTCGATGAGTCACAAAAAAGCGATCAAAAGCGTCAGGAGCAATAAATCATGACAAAACAAAAAGTATTAATTCCGATCATTGCTATTGTTAGTTTAATTGTAATGATCATTGCGATGGCCGGTGGCTTTGACGATAAAATTTCCCCGAATATCGCAGATGAACAAGCGAACAATTTAGAATCAATGACGCTTGAACCTTATCGCTATGTTGAAAAACTGTGGCTGCCAGCCAACCTTATTGCGAAACAAAATACCCAAGTGGCAAGTCGTATTTTAGCGAATGTGACATCAGTGAACGTAAGAGCTGGCGATATGGTACAAGCAGGCGATGTTATTGCCGAACTCGATAACCAAGACTTAAAGGCGCAAGTAAGACAAATTGCAGCGCAGGTTGAAGCCGTTTCAGCACAATTAACACAAGCGTCTTTGCAGTTAGAGCGCAATAAAACCTTACGCGAACAAGGGCTGATTTCGGTAAATGACCTAGACGCAGTGCAATCAACGTTTGATCAGCTACGCGCTACTAAACTCAGCTATGAACAACAACTTGATCAAGCGAAAGTGACGTTAACTTACAGTAAAATTGTTGCGCCAATTGCGGGTAAAGTGGTGGATCGTATGGTTGAACCGGGTGATTTAGTAAATCCTGGGCAAGCGGTTGTTGCGCTTTATAATCCAACCAGTATCCAAATAAGCAGCTTTATCCCTGAAAGCCAAGCAGTCAATTTAACGCTTGGCCAACAACTTCATGTAGAGCTCTCGTCACTTAATCAGATTCGGTCAGCCCGAGTAAGTGAAATTGTGCCGCTCGCTGATAGTGCGGCACGCAGTTTTGAAGTAAAGCTGGATTTAGCGGGCGATAATATTGATCTGACAGGGTTGATGCCGGGCATGTATGCAAAAGTGGGTATTGCTAGCGCGACACGCGAAGTGATTGCGATAGATGCCAAATATATCCAACATTTTGGTCAACTTGCGAAAGTATCTGTGCTTGAAAATGGCAATGTGAGTGAGCGTTTTGTTCGCTTAGGACAACCGATAGAGAATAACTTAGTAATTATCGTATCTGGTTTATCAGTTGGTGAACAGTTAGTGATCTAGGGCCGCCAAAAGCAGCCCGTTAAGCTCTACTGCCACATTACCAAAATCGCGGCAAAAGCAATTAAAATAAGACCGAGCAGTTCATTTTTGCTCGGTTTTTGTTTTAGCCAGAATATCGCAAGCAAAATAGTAAACAGGACTTCTATTTGTCCTAATGTTTTAACATAAGCAACATACTGAAGGCTCATTGCACTAAACCAGCCGATAGAACCAATACAGCTTGTCACACTAATGGCAAATGTTGTAGGAAAGTGCAGCTTTAATTTACTTAAAGTATGTTTTTCTTTGACTGTGATATGAATCAACAGGATCAGTGTTTGTATACTCAGCACCCACAATAGTACCCAAGCCGCACTGTGTGGAAAAGGTAAATTAAGGGCAATACTGGCCTCACGAACAGAAAGTGAGGTTAGCGCAAAGGCACTGCCGCAGCTCAGACCTATCAGGACCGTTTTCAGCTTAAACCCTTGGCTAAACTTTAGTCCACTCAGCACAAAAACAGCGAGAGCACCGATTAAAACACCAAACCAACCAAGCAGAGTCAGTTTACTGCCAAAGAGGAGCGCGCCCAAAATCGCAGCAACTAGCGCTTCACTTTTGGCAAGCCCTGCACCGATGGCGAAGTTTTGCTGCTTAAACAGTACAACCATCAGCGCTGTGGCTAAGATTTGCATGCCTGCAGCAACAGCCACATAGGTGTAAAACTGACTGTTGAATGTGGGAATTTCGACAGGTTTATATTGATATAATACGATGATATAAATGAGCGCAATGGGAGTGGCAAAAAGAAAACGCGCGAGCGTTACACCGAGTGTACTAACATGCTTACTCAATTTACTTTGCAAGCCATTACGAAAGGTTTGCATAAAGGCGGCAAGCACCGTAAAAAAGACCCAAAGCATACTGATACCTATGAATTTAAAAGCCCATCTTATCAGGAGGTAAAGGGTTATAGGTTACGGTTTGTTGAGTAGGTGAGAAAAATTCATTGAAAGTGCGACATTTTGTCACAGGTGAATATTTTTAAAGGTTTTATAATAAGTTTTGTAGCTCACCCTTTGCTACACATTTTCCACACAATGCTATTGTTGATTTGCCGCAAGTTTTGCGGCTTATTTTTTTCATACCTCGGCATTTTTTTATTCTAGATCAAAGTTTTTTTGACTAATAATTCTAAGCTACTCCCAGTTAATAGCTGGCACCATTTTATAAATGTTTTTAAGTAGGGTCAGCTTTAAAACGCACTACTTTTTAATGTTTAAATCAACCCCTGATTTGGTTTGGCACAACAGCAAGGAATTGTTATGAATACCAATAAATTTTTAGAGTTCTCTTGGGAATATTTAGATGTGATTTTAACCACAGTGTTTTTTATCGCGACTATGTCTTACCTCGCAATGAATGGCATGGAAAAAGCTTTGCTTCCAGGGGGGCTTATTGCAGCACTTTATATGTATGTGCGCTTTAGGAAATAATTTGGCTTCGGCTTATAGAGCAATATTTGCCGGGTTCGAGATTCAGCTCGGCAAGTGTTAGCTTTGCAATTCTTACGCGTTTTAAATCAGTTACATAATTCCCACAATACTTAGTCATTCTGCGTATTTGGCGATTGAGCCCTTGCGTTAATACAATGCGAAATTGCGTTTCATTTAATTGCTCTACAAGACACCGCCTTGTAATTTCACCTTTTACCGACACGCCAGCCATCATTTGTTGGCAGAATTCATCAGTGATAGGCTTACTGGTGGTGACGATATATTCTTTTTCTTTCTCGAAATCTGGGTGATTTAACTGGTGGCATAATGCACCATCATTGGTAAGTAATAGCAATCCATGAGAATCTTTATCTAAGCGTCCAATTGGAAACAGTCGCATGGCTTCTGGCAATAGATGAATAAGGCTATTTGGATCGCTTGGGATTAATTTACAATCCACTCCAATGGGCTTGAAAATTGCGTAGTAATGTTTTTCATTGGACGGCACGACTTGTTGCCCATTGACTTCAATATCATCGTTGCTATCAACATGATCTATATGATTTGCCAAGGCTCCATTAACGCGTACACGTTGTTGATCAATAAAGCGAGAGGCTTGACGCCGAGAACAGACCCCGGCATCAGCAATATATTTGGCTAGGCGAATTTTGTTCACAAAGGTTAGTGGGTCGCAATGATTTCTAAGGTCATGCTGTCGGCATTTACCACTTTTACGCGAGTACCTTTATCTATCTCACCATCAAACTTGACCTTCCAAAAAGTATCGCCAATTTGAATGCGCCCATAGCCACCTGATAAATCGTGCTCTACTACAAGTTCTCTGCCTATTAAGCTCGCGGCACGTTGGTTAAGCGGGCCGTGATCTGAGCGGTTATTAAATTCTTTAAAATATTTCCAATACGCAATGGAAAAGGAAAGCGCTGCAATAGCAAATAAAATGGCTTGCGTTTGCCATGTAATATCACTAAACAGGGCATTGATAATTGCTAGTAAAAATGCGGCAATTGCCGTTCCTAGCAAAAAGCCTGATGCGCCAAGTGCTTCTGCTCCTAGCAGAAGTAAACCTAGAGACAGCCAATGCCAAGGTTCTAAATTATTTAATAGCTCTATAATCATAACTGCTCCAAAAACACTGCGCAGCACGTTGCTACGCAGTGTTAGTATACAAGGTTGGGTGGTTTATTTCTTGCCGAACGCTTCTTTTGCGATTTCAGCAACACCAGCAATTGATCCCAACATATTGCTTGCTTCTAATGGAATCATCATAACCTTATTGTTATCAGACTCCGCTAACTTACCAAGTGATTCCATGTATTTTTGTGCAACAAAATAGTTAATAGCGCGCGAATCACCACTTTGGATTGATTCAGATACTAATCGTGTTGCTTCGGCTTCTGCCGCTGCTAATCGCTCTCTGGCTTCCGCTTCGCGTTTTGCTGCTTCTAATTGACCTTCAGCTTTTAGTATTTCAGCTTGCTTTTGGCCTTCAGCAACCTTGATTGCTGCTTCACGCTCACCTTCGGCTTCTAAAATATTGGCACGTTTTTCACGCTCGGCTTTCATTTGACGCGCCATAGCATCGACTAAGTCCATAGGTGGTGCAATATCTTTAATTTCGATACGCGTTACTTTTACACCCCATGGATCGGTTGCTTCGTCTACTTTAATTAATAGTGAGCCGTTAATTTTGTCCCGGTTCGATAACATTTCGTCGAGTTCCATTGAGCCAAGTACAGCACGAATATTGGTCATGACTAAGTTTCGCATTGCGCGTTCTAAATCGTTTACTTCATATGATGCTTTTACTGGATCCAAAACTTGGTAAAAACATACGGCATCGGTTGTTACCTGTGCGTTATCTGATGAAATAACAACTTGTGGCGGCACATCTAAAACTTGTTCCATCATATTTTGTTTACGACCAATACTGTCGACGAGTGGAATAATAAGTTGTAAGCCTGGGGTTAGGGTGCGCGTATATTTCCCAAAACGCTCTACTGTGTAGTTAAAACCTTGCGGCACCATTTTTATGCCTAGCATGACCAGGATAAAAACCACGGCAAGGCCAATTATTATTGTAATATCAAATTGTTCCATAACTAGCTCTCCTATTGAATTGGCTTCAATCTAACGTTTTTTGCACTGAAATAACAGATTTAATGATAAGAGGGTAATAACGGTGTTGGGCGGTATTGGCTTTTTGTTAAAAAAGACGCAGGCTAATAGCATGAATCCTGATAATTACTGTTTCGCCAGTGTCAAAAAGGAAATGATTAATGAATTATTTAATATTAGGTATGAGTGGTTATGTCATTGCAATTAACAAAGAAGATGGCAATGAAGTATGGCGCACAAAACTGAAGTCGAGCAGCATTACTGTGGTTAGCAGTGATCACAACCGTGTCTATGCTGCGTCATCGGGGCACTTATTTTGTTTAGACAAAGCAACGGGTGAACAAGTATGGACGAATCCATTAAAAGGGTTGGGTTATGGCACGTGCATTATTGATGTAGGAAGCCAAAATGCTTCTTTTGCTAATAGCGCTGTTTCTGGAACTGTTGCTGAAACTGCAGCCGTTACTGCCACAACAGCTGCTGCAATTGCTGTATCAGGGTCTGCTTCAGCCGGTGATGGCGGCTAAAATAAATAGCTCAAGGTTGCGCGAACATTCCGACCTGCTTGTGGATAAGGATGTAACGTAGTGCCACCTTGTTGGTAGTCAGCATCTAATAGATTGTGCGCAGTGAGAGATATGGAAAAGTTATCAAAAACCTTATAGTTAATTGCTGTATCAATTAAAATTACATCGTCCACAGTGTTATCTGGCTCATTAAAACTGACGCCTTCATCTGGGTAAGGATCGATAATTTCTTGCCCATTTGAGATGATATGTATTGGCAATTGCTGTTCACTAATAAAGCGCACAGTAAGACTGGCATCTGCGTTATCATTTACTTGCCAGCTAGTGATTAAGTTGGCAGTCAAGCTGGGTACATTATTGATTTCGTCGCCTGTTGTGGCAAAACGTTCAGAATCAATGACTGCTTGATAACCGACTGTTGCATGCCAAGTCATATTTCGCTTGCTTAATCGAGACTCTAATTCAATGCCCCAGGTCGTTAATTCACCTGCATTAGAGTAATTCGGTTCATCTACGCCAGCATTATTGTCACGGAAAATAAAGTCATCCAGTTGGTTATAAAACAGGTTTACGGCGCCGTAAAATTGGTGTTCAGCAAGTTTAATACTTGGTGTGAACTGCAG
The DNA here is from genome assembly GCF_000788395.1 of Pseudoalteromonas piratica. Taxonomy (NCBI): domain Bacteria; kingdom Pseudomonadati; phylum Pseudomonadota; class Gammaproteobacteria; order Alteromonadales; family Pseudoalteromonadaceae; genus Pseudoalteromonas; species Pseudoalteromonas piratica. The sequence goes on along the minus strand of NZ_CP009888.1, from coordinate 579,843 downwards.
TGATGAGAGCTTTTCAGGTTTAAGAGTTTGTGCGCCTCGGAATGAGTTTAAGGTACTAAAACGATTCCAATAAGTGGCATCTACAAATGAGGTTGCATAAGATGCTTTAAAATTATAACCGTCTTCTCCTTGGTATATAATTGCAAGGCGAGGACTTAAATCATTAATGTTATCGCTACCGGCGCGGCTTTTTTGATCGAAACGGGCGCCAATATTTGCCAGCCAATGCTGTGAAAAGCTGTACTTAACTTGCGCAAATGCAGAATAAATAGACTCACTGCCGGTGTTTATTAAAGGCACTTGCTGATCAGCTGATACATAATCACTGCCACGTAAAGTCACGGCAAAATGAGAGTCAGTCACTCTCATATGATCAAACTGCATTCCAAAAAGGTAGTCGAACTTATCAATGCGCTTACTCAGATGAGTTAGAAGGCCAGATGAATATTCTTGCCAACCTACGCTGGCCGCTTGATCTATTGCAGGAGACGTCACAACGACCGAGTCAATTTCGTTTTCATCAAAATACATTTCTTGATGCCACTGCCAATCAGCGAGCGTATCTATATGAGAGATATTAAGGTGGCTGGCTTTATAACCTAAGCCTGGTCCTGTACCAGCATGTTTTCGGATGGTGTTATAATTGTATGCTTCACCGCTGATCCCGCCAGCTGAAAAAGGTTCTATGTAGTGAGCGCTCCGAGTATTGGCGAAAAAATGCCAGTTTTGATAGGTGAGTTTTGCGCCAATATCATAACTCGCGTTATCTTCAAATGCGCCAATTCGCGCAAAGCCATCTTCGCGAGGTTGTGGTGAGTAGTTCGCTTTCGGCGCTATGTTTTTATTGCTGCCTTGAGCTGAAAAATATTGCGCCCAAGCCAGCAAATCCCAATGCGCTTCACTTTTTCCAAAGGTAAGGCTTGCTTGTTTATGACCTTGATTACCTGCAGTAATGGCTAATTTTGACTGAGATAGCTCTCTACCAGACTTTAAAATAATATTAACGGTTGCTGTTAGTGCAACATTGCCATAAATGGAACTTGAAGGACCACGTAAAACTTCAATTTGTTTAATTTTATCAAGGCTGATGGCGTAATCTGGAGAAGCCATAGAATAGCTTCTGCTATTTAGACGATGGCCATCAATTAAGAATAAAATTTTCTGCTGTGAGGAAGTAAACACGCCTCTTGCTGCAATGTTTTGCTCATTTTGATCTTCCACATGTGTCATATTCGGCACATAGGCGAGCAATAAGTCTTTAATATTACGCGCCCCCGATTGTTTTATCATATTGGCGGTAATTACAGTGACAGGTACCGGGGCTTCGCTTAACGCCTCTTTGGTAAGGGAAGCAGAAGAGACTTCAACATTAATTAATTGCTCGAGTGAGAGGTCAAATAAATCATTATTTTCGTTGGCGTGAATAAATGATGAGTTTATGGCGAGTAATAAGCTGCATGTTAACAATGTTTGATTATTAATTTTACTGTAACTAGCGAATCGCATTTTCTCACTCTTATAATACGGGGTGTTCTTATAACGATATATGCCGATATAAAGCCTTTACCGTGATGTAACATCTTGCCATAAGTAGAATTTCACGCAAGTTTATTGCAATGGCTTTTGCTCGCCAGAGAGCATTCCTCGGCTAAACTTGTCATTTTCCCACAGTAGCAACTCGCCTTTTTCACCGCGTTTTATCGAGCTATCAATTGCGATGACTTTACCATTGAAACGGGTTTCTATTGTTGGCATGGATGTATGTCCGACAATCACCTGTGTTGCATTTAATTTTGCTAATATTGATTCTACTTGTGCTAACGCTAAGTCTTGATCCCGAAAGTAGCCACGGTACCAAATTGGGCCATTGCTACTGTGCAATGAGCGCCATGTTGAGTTGGCTTTGACTTCCTCTTTTGACAGCCCGATAGTTTTACGAAATGCAGCATTTGCTTGCTCTAAACTTAAATTTAGGTCGATAAACTCTTGATGAATCCCGCCATGTAAAAAGACGAAATCATTAACCTTAATAATTGTTGATTTACTTCTTAACCAACGGCCTAGAATACTTTGCTCACTATACTGTTGGCGCAAATCATTATTAAAGTGAGTTACAGTATGAAGGTATTTAGGATGAAGGTAACGCTGATCGTCACGTAATACCATATACTCATGATTACCTAGTAAGTAATGCAGCTTACCTCCAGCTGCTAGTGCTTGTTGTTCTAATTTGTATATCAACCAAAGCGCTTCTGTTACGGTATCACCGCGGTCAAAAATATCACCAGTAATAATTAAATGGCCTCGGCCATATGACCAATAGAGTTGTTGGTCGACCACCTTATTGTTGATTAATAAGGTTTTAAAAATACCAAATTGACCATGGATATCACTTATTGCAGCGATTTTTTCAACATCCTCATAGCTATCTACCTTATTAGCTGAAAAGGTTTGGGGGATAGTGAGGGGCCCGACATACTTTGAGACCTGTTTCGTATTCTTGCGAATATCGATTTGTTCTATGTGGTTATTTTTATAGAACAGATAAGGACCATCATTATAAAGTGTGTTTGCACATATCAAGTTGGTAAACAGCAAACAAAGTAACACTAATGTGGTTAAGGCAGTGCGCGTCATGTAATAGTCTTATCTATTTAAGTTATTGTTTTGCTAGGGTGACTTTTAGGCTTTTCGCTATCAACTCTTTAATACTCGTTTTTATATCTATTTTATATTTATAGCTATAAAATCAATGGTATAGGTTTGGTATGTCAGAATGCCTTTTTATAATTGTTGGCGTGCATACTCTAAATAACTGGTAAGGCTTTCCTGCCATAACTTTTTCAGCAAATCACTATTAAAAGTTAACGTATTATTTAGTAAATCACGTTCACACTGTTTGAGTGCAAGACCAAATCGGTTAAAGCCTAACTGTAATGCGGTGCTTGCTAAGCGATGCAAAATCCGAATTGTTTCATCAGTTTGTTTTTCATAATTATTTTCGCAACGAGCAAGTTTATCACGCAGCGACATAATAAACTCATCGTAAATTGCATTGAACTCTTCCTGTGCGAAAGAAGCACTCAAGCTATCAGCCGCAGAAGCATCAAATAGAACATCATCTATTTGCTGGTTGCTTTGTGAATATGCTTGCTGTTGCGAGTTAAAGATTGCTTGGCGCAATTTTTCGAGGCGAATAGGTTTTCCGACAATATCTTTAATGCCGAGGGCTAAATATTCTTTAACTTCATCAGGACTCAAGCTCGCAGTGAAAGCGAGAATAGGCGTGTGGCTGTTTTTATGTTGAGAATTGGCGAGCTTTTTGACCACATCTTGTCCTGAGAAGTCAGGTAAATTCATATCCAGCAAAATCAGGTCAAAGGTATTGGTTTTTACCATGTCGATTGCTTCTTGGCCGGTGCTGGCGAGGGTAACAGCATGCTGATCCATTGCCATAAACTCTAGCGCCAACTTTTGGTTAAGTGGTAAGTCTTCTACTAGTAAAACATTTAACCCTGTAAGCGTGTCAGCACTGACTTTACTTTGCTCAACTAAACTCAACTCGCCTAAACTGAAGCGAATATCGAAGCTGAACTGACTACCCTGGCCAAGTGTACTTTCGATAGTAAGCTCACTGTTCATTTTGTTAAGTAGGCGCTCACTAATTGCTAACCCTAGTCCTGTTCCACCCTTAACTTTACCAGCTTCACTTTGCACATAAGGCTCTTTGAGTTGCGCTATCTCTGAGGCTGCGATACCGGGACCTGAATCTGAAACAGTAAATCGCAACACATGTTCAAGCGGCGCTTTTTCCAATACTTCGATGGTTAAGATAACTTGGCCGTTATCGGTAAATTTAATGGCATTTCCAAGTAAATTAATTAGGACTTGCCTCACACTTTGCTGATCAAAGTAATAACATGCTTTACTTTGCAGGTGGTTATTAAGCTGAAAATCAATACGCTTTTGTTGTGCTAACGGTCGATAGAGCAGACACAGGTTTTCTAACCATGGGGTTAGTTCAATATCTTCTTCGGTGCCTGATTCAGTATTTTGTTCTAACCTTGCGTAGTCGAGCACTTTGCCTATCAATAGATTAAGTGATTCGGATGAGTTGATAATAGCCTCACAATACGGCTTCACCTTAGCATTGGGCGATTGATTTAAAATCAGTTGTGCGCTGCCCATAATGCCATTTAACGGCGTGCGAATTTCATGACTCATCGTAGATAAAAATAGCCCTCTGAGCTCAGCATCTTGCTGAGCTTTATCTTTTAACTCTGAAAAGTGTAAGGCCTTACGTTCACTACATAAGTACGCCATGCCGAGGGCATAAAGTAGCGGGCTCAAAATGCCCGTCACCATAGCGCCAATTGCAAACCAGGTATCACTAAAAATTTCTGTCGCTTCGAGTGGCACCAAATAATAAGTTCGCACAGGATAAATGATAATAAAAATAGCAGCGTGGCAATAATAAATGTGTTTTGCAAAGCGATGATTTGAAGTATCAATACTGGCAAAAACCCAGAGCATTACCACGCCTTCTAAAAAGCGTTGAAAATTAAAGATAACCAGGCGGTTGTGAATATCGGGTTCGCCATAGGTATACCATGCAAACATGATCACGCAGCAAATGGTCGTTAGATTGAAGAGTTTGATGATGTTGCTGTTAATAGCAAAGAAGCGTTGCAGTACATGAATACTGAGAATTGAGCAAATCAATACAATTAAACTCGCTATGCCTGCTTTAATATCGACGATGCGGTAGAGATACAGCGAATAATTGATAAGCGCGATCAGCATTAAGCTTGGCAATAATAGATTGGTAAAAGCACCATCTACATTTTTATTTTCACGCCACACTTGAAAGCTGATAAACCAAGAAAGTAATAAAACAACGCCACCAACGACGTAAAGAGTATTTAAATCAAGCATAGCGAGAGTTCTTAATCCTGTATCTTAGTATGCTATCACTAATTGGGTTTGCTAAAAAAGCAAAAGGCAAACATTATCTGTTCGCCTTTTAGGTTATTGGATTGGGATGTCTTAACTAAGATTAGCTATGACGCTTTACAAAATCAAGTACAATTATTTAACAAATAATTTACTTTGAATTGTGAGCATATCGTTCTTTCTCCTCGGCTAAGTTCAACCGAGCAATAGCTTTGTAGGCATTGTGCTTGTATGCAAACTCAGATGCTGTCATGCCGTTGCAACGTAATACTTTTTTGGCTTGATGCTTATTAAGGCGAGCTTGTTTTAAACGCTTTAAAATAAGTAATGGCTTATCTTTCGCTATTGCAACGCAAAGACTTGAGTCTGCAGAAGAATCTGCACTCACAATAGCAGGTGTTATATTATGAGCAACGCTTTGCGTGCTGGTGAAGGAAAGTAATGCAATGCTTGCTGTAAGTAGTAACGTTTTCATGTTGGCGTCCTTTTGAATGGCGTAAAGTAAAGTGCAAGCAAAAGATAACGTAGGATTTTCTATTTTGTGTTTTAAAACTATGATGCGGTGTAAGCAAGTATGTTTATATTGGCTGGTTAAAATTCACGCTATTTACATTGTTTTCAAATATAATTGAAGTTTACCGGTTATTTTGTTGCGTAAATAACAATAATTAATCCGGCGAACACTTTTTAATCGCCGGTCATCCAATCGAAAATAATAATAAATGTAAAAGGTAGTCAAAAAGTTAAAACTTTTAGAGATAACCTAAAAAAATAACTTGTTACAGATTGCCCTAAAAAAGCATCGGATAGCTTGAAATACAGTTTAAAAAACTGTTGAAATTTTACTTAAAGTTTATTGTCGCTTTTCTATTTCTTGGTTCTTATTCAACTAGAATTTAAGCTCTAACACCTCCGCTCAGTTATTATCTTATTGCATTAATTTAAGATGATTGTAAATTAAGCATTCTGGCAACAAATAAGTTCATCATAAGGAGATAAAAGGTGACTGACCAGGTAGTTGAAACAAACGAAAAGCAAGATGCGTCGGCAAAAAATGGCGCTAAAATTAACTATGTGCTTTACCTTGCGAGTATAATTTTAGGTATCACAGGTCTTATTGCTGTGATTATGGCATATGTAAATCGAAAAGATGCGCCTGAGTGGGTTCAAACTCACTATCAATTCCAAATCCGAACATTCTGGATTGGCTTGTTGTATGCTGTGATTGGCGGTATTTTGTCTGTTGTCGGAATTGGTCTTCTAATTCTTCTTTTTTACCTAGTATGGTTAATCGTTCGTTGTGTGAAAGGGCTTAAAGCACTGGACAAAAACGAACCAATTGAAAACCCAACCTCTTGGATGTTCTAATCTAATCGAGTTAGGTACTGAAAAAGGCGCATCAAGCGCCTTTTTATTTACCATTTCCAAAAAGCACTTGAGATAGACTTCGTTTTTCCTTGTTTAGGGTTTTTGTACCAAGTTTCATACTCTTGTGTACTGTGCATTGTATAATCTACAAAGTTATCATAAGCATCGCCTAAATCGGTGTATTCGAGCGGTGGTAACCACTGATCAGGAAAAACTAATGCGTAAGGGTAGCCAGCTTGATCTTTGAAGTCAGTAGATACATCACCGCTGTTGGTTGAATGTGATAACTGGGGTAAATGCCCTGATAAATGAATCTCATAACCCGTAGTAAGTACATGTAAATATGGGTCATAAGGTGCTGCAGGGATTGCACTAAAGCTAATTGGGTTATCCAGGTCAAAAGAAAAACTGAATTTATGCCCTTTTACCGGTGTTTGTGATGCTAATGTATTTGCGAAATCAGAACCCTCTACTTTCATTAGGTGCTTGGTATTTTCATACAATTTAAGATTTAGGCGGTTTTCAATAGACTGTAGCTGAGGGTAACCATCAATTTGCTCGGTTGAATCTGGTTTGAACAAATTCACGAGTGCATTGCCTGAAACCTGTTCTGAAAAGGGAATGTGCAGATGCCAATTATGATTCGCTGAAGCGCCTCGCGCAATCATATACCCGACACCAATAACTGACGTTACTTGGGTGTCAGTCATTCCGAAACCGACACGGTAACCAACAACAAGATCATTAAAATCATAATCACCACGGTTCGGATATTGGTCTTCATAGGCAACAACGTAATAAGATGTGCTACTCGGGTAGTACACCCACGCATCAACGGGATTAGTTACTTGAGATTGTGCAACAACCAGAGGGGCTTCATCGACACCTGGCGATAAATCAGCAAGAAACTGTGCATCTGAAGGATTAACCAAAGCAAGATCTTCAAAGCCTGCTGTGTAGTCATAAAATGCTTCGGGATCACCTAATGAGGTGTTCGTTTGCATTAAACGCACTTCCAAGTAAGCCTCATCGGCATTTTCAATAGAGTCCGGCACTTCAACAGTCAATAAGCTGTCGAATGCTGCGGTAATATCATTTAGCCCTGACCCTGTAATGCGAGAAGACCCGGTTTCACCAATCAAGGTGTAGTGAAATTCTCGAGTGGTTTCACCTATTCTCGCCACTAAGCTAGAAGTGGGTGTTGAGAACTGGCTATAGCGAGATTCAATACCTTGACGGACAATAATTAAAGACACGCTATCAACTGTAACTCCTTGGGTCGACGCTTTTTCTGTACCATTTGCCGCTTCATTAATATCAACAGCAAATACCAGATTCCCACTACTCGACACACGTAAAAATTCTAGATCGGAAGCTGTAAGGTTATTTTTACTTTGCTGTGCTCGAAATAAGTCAATGTACCCATACCCTTGCTTTATGGTGTCTTTTAATTTTACCGAATCAAGACTAAAAGCAGCTGAACAATAAAGGGCAATAAAAAGATAAAATAGCTTCATAGTGAAACCTCCCCAGACAACTGAGTGTCATGCTCAAAATCTGAAAAGATATCGTATTTGATTGTTTCAACATTATTGGGCACATGAATAGAAAAAACTTCTTGGCTTGGAAGTTTGCCAAGGTATAAGGTTTGCTCTGCATCGACATACACTTTGATGTAAATGTTGTTACCGGTGAGAGATAATGCTTTTAGGTCGATTTCCACTTGATGTTGCTTAAATTGGGCAAACGTTGCATTTTCATCGACAGGGTTATCGATAAGCTTATTTGATTGAACGACAACCGGCGAAGGGGCTGGTGGTTGCTCATTGCTTGCACCTCCACCGCCACATGCGGCAAGTAGAAAACAAAACATGCTACAAATTAGTTTTTTCATATGAATTATCCTTCTTACCGAGAGTAATAGGATTATTCAAGAAATGAGCCTACTTTAATCTATTGAATTTTTTATGCTTTTAATTTTCTAGTTGGGTTTTGCGTTGCAAATTGCAACGCTTTAAAAGCCTATAATGGTAATGCGACCTTGCGCCAATGGTTGGATTTGCAAAGAAATATCTAGCCTCTTATTGGCTGATGTTTTATACAAACTCTCGAGTTTTGGAAAAGATTGATCGATAAAATTAGCATTCTTCAGCCGTAAACTTTTTCTACTTTGGTGATCAAGAAAGACAACCGCGGCTTTTTGCAATATTTCTTGGCTTGTTTCCATCACATATTTGCTTGGCCGTTTAGATTTAATAACACGTTGAATGTGACCATTAGTTACATTGGGGTTACTCTTTGCCAAGATGCATGCGGCATAAATATCTAGCAGTGCTACTGAACGTACCTTTTGTGTTTCACTGTCTTCAAACACCGCCATAATGCAAGGCAACTTAGATTCATCAAATATTTGTGGCTTTATGGTATTAATTGATAGCTCAGCCGAAGTGAGTTTGATTAAACTTTTTTCTAACTGTGAAAGGTTTGGCAGAGCTAGCCCTTCTGAAAGCTCTTCTATTTCATCGAGAATAATTTCACTTTGCTCTACTCCTTGCACCAGAGGAAGAAGCTTTTCATAAAGTTGCTCATCATCAAATGGTTTACTCAAAACAAAGTCAGCGCCAGCTTGCAGTGCTTGCTCTAGTTGCTGTGGTTCTTCAATTGTTGTGATCATGCCGATTTGAGTGTCCAGCTTTTTCTTGCGAATAGCTTTAATCAAAGCAATCCCGCTAAGTTCCGGCATATTCCAATCAGTAAGCAAGATATGCGGTTGCCATTGCCCAATAATTGAAAGGGCATCGATAGGGTTATTTGTTTTTCTTATTGATAGGTGGCGATAACCGAAACCTTCGAGTGAGCGACGTACAATTTCAAGTGTTGCCTTACTATCGTCTACTACAAGTATTCTCACAATATGCATTTACTTTTGTCGATATTATCACCAGTATAGTCTCAAAAAATAATCAAGACTATACTTAACTTGTTGTCTTGCTGGAGAAGTTATGAATATCCCGGGCTTAACCTCATTTAAAGTTTTGGAAATATTAGCACTCGACCTTGGTCTGCTGATTCTTGCTGGTTGGTTTGTTATTTTGTGGCTGATTATTCGAGAGTTTCGAAAATTTGCCCATAAAGCGGGGGGAGGATCGCAGGTTGTCGATGATAAGCTTATTTCAGAATATCAAGAATCAATTGAAATGGCGTTAAATTACAGCGCAGAAAATCGCGATACACTCGATGCCTTAATTCGCGTGCAACAAGGGCTTGAGAGTCAACTTGCCAATATCAAAGCTTCCACTTCAGATCATATCAGCAAAGAAGAAAAAGCGTCCATGGAGGATTTAAACGCACGTTTACACAAAGCACAAAAATTGATTAAAAAGCTCAAAGGGGATTTGGATACCAGTGTTAAAAAGCTCAAAATCACCCGCGAAAAGCTTTATTCTCAGTATGATACTGTGGAAAGGTTAACAAAAGAAAATAAAAAAATTACTGAGCAATTTGAGCAACTTGAAAGAGAATATGTGCAATTGAGCGCAAACCCCACAGCCACATCGAATACGGAAGAAAATAATAACCTTAAACGTGCCCTGCAGCAGTATAAAAAACAAATGGCAGAGCAAGATCAAGTCATTCAACAATTAATGGCGCAAGGCGCAGATAATCCCGATACAGAAGAAGCAAAAAAACTACAGCAAAAGTTACTGCAAGCTGAAGAGCGTTTAACCCATTTGGTTAAAGAAAAAGATTTTGTTGAGAAGAAGTTTCTCGACTTGCTGCAACAAGTCGAGAAAAAATAACTTAGATTATTTGGCGTTGCTTCAAAGCAGCAATGATTTGGTTTACTGAATCAGCAACTGAATTAGCGCCTGTATCAAGTATAATTTCAGCATTTTCTGGTGCTTCATAGGTTGAATCAATACCTGTAAAGTTTTTAATTTCACCGGCACGCGCTTTTTTATAAAGCCCTTTCGGGTCACGTGTTTCACACACAGCTAACGGGGTGTCTAAGAAAACTTCAATAAACTCACCGTCTTCTACTAGCTCACGTACCATTTTACGTTCGGCTTGAAATGGTGAAATAAACGCACTCAGAACGACAAGACCTGCATCTACCATTAATTTTGCGACTTCACCAACGCGACGAATATTCTCTTGACGATCTTCATCAGTAAACCCAAGGTCGCCGCAAAGCCCATGGCGTACATTATCACCATCAAGTAAGTAGGTGTGAACCCCCATCTCATGAAGTGCCGTTTCTAAGGCGTTAGCAACTGTACTTTTGCCTGAACCGGATAAACCTGTGAACCATAAAATGCATGGCTTATGGCCTTGTTGCTTTACGCGAGCTGATTTTTCTACATGGTAGTTGTGCCATACAATATTTTCGTCACTCATAATGGGTTCTACAGTCCGTTAATTAAAATGGAAAAACAATAGGTATAAAGATCAACGCAGTAATTGAATATACTAACGACATGGGCACACCCACTTTGATGTAATCTTTTATCTGGTAATTGCCCGCGCTATACACCATCAGGTTGGTTTGATAGCCAAATGGCGAAATAAAGCTGGCAGATGCACCAAATGCTACCGCCATAATAAAGGGCAGAGGGCTGACGCCAAAGCCAATCGCTAAAGAATAGGCGATAGGGAATGAGAGTGCAGCTGCCGCGTTATTAGTAATTAATTCAGTGCAAAGCAAGGTCAAAAAGAAAATAACCACAAGAGCAGTGTAGGGACCAAACTGACCAACTAGACTTAACACAAACTCCGAGATTTGCGTTGCCACGCCGGTATCGATCATCAATTTAGCAAGGCCAATTGCGCTACCAACTATGACAAACAGTTCCAGAGGAAATCGACGCTTTACCTCGCTGACTGAGACGACACCCCATAACATAAAGGCAATTAGTAAAACGATTAAACCTTTAACAAGTGGCACAACATCAAAAATACTCAGGCCAATTACTGCAATAAAACCCGCGAATACACAGTGAGACTGTTTTTCATCAAGGTGACTCTGCAAGTCGAGGCCTGAGATATAAACAAATTCGCGCTTAAGTTTTTTGTTTGATTGGAAATCGCTGCTCGGCGCTAAAATAAGGCTGTCGCCAGCTTGTAATTGAATATTGGCAAAGCTACCTTCTAACCGACTATGGCCGCGGCGGATCGCGACTACTGCAGCTTTAAATTCTTTACGAAAATTCGCATCTTTGAGCGTTTGCCCAACCAGCGAACTACTGTGGCTGATTACCACTTCTACAAAGTGTTCAACGGCCATTTCGTGTTTGTCATGAATAACTTCGAGACCATCAAATTGTTTTAATAAAGGCACTGATTTTAAATCGCCAGAAAACAATAAAATATCGCCAGCTTTAATCACCTGTTTAGGTGTAACGGCTGCTATGCGTTTTTCGCCACGAATAATTTCTGCCAAGAAAATGTCTTTTAATTCACGCAGTCCATTTTCTTCAACCGTTTTACCAATTAATTTAGAACTCGCCTTCACTTTGCCTTCGAGGTAAAACGGCGTGACTTCATCGTCAGCTTCTTGATAGTTAGGCAAAAATTTTAAAAGCAATAAAATGGCAATGAGGCCTGCACTTAATACAGCAAGGCCCACTAAGGTGAAGTCAAAAAAGCCGAGCGGTGCCATGCCTGCGTCCACAGCAAAACCATTTACAATGAGATTGGTCGATGTGCCAATTAAAGTCAGTGTACCACCGAGAATCGCGGTATATGACAAAGGTAAAAGTAACTTTGATGGTGCATGCGTTTTATTTTCTTTCACTGCAGAAATAAGGCTTGCAACTACAGCTGTGTTATTAGTGAATGAAGATAAAAAGGCAGTTGATAAACCTAGTTTTGTTACTGATTTTGATAAGCTTCCTTTTGCTAAGGAAGTTGACAGTTTGCGGACAAATGCCGTTTTTTCGATGCCAATACTTATCAAAATCAACAATATGAGTGTGATTAAGGAAGGATTAGTGAAGTTAATAAGCACGCCTTCTAAATCAATAAGACCGGCTAAATAACTTACACTAATCGCGCCAGCAAAAGCCCACGCAGGCTTCAGTCGCGTGCCAAATAGGCACGCGACTAAAACAATCATAATAAGACTAAGGCTGACTTGTTGATACATACTTATAGCTTTGAAATATCAATTGCTTGCCAGTGAGGGAAGTGTTTACGCACAAGCGCATTAAACTCCACTTCAAAGGCACTGAAGTTAGATGGTGCTTGCTGTGCATCGGCACTGTCAAGTACTTGTTCAATCATGCCAGCCGCAACGGTTAAGTTCGACAGACGATCGATTAAGATAAATGAGCCTGTTTCACGGTTTGCTACATAGGCATCTGCGAGCACTTGCTCATCGATTTCAATAGTAACAATCGCGATTTCGTTAAGCTGTAAGCTGTCTGCCTGACCGTGTGCTAGGGTGTTTACGTCGATAGTGTGGTCAATCGCAACTACTTTCGCAGTTGTTTTCTTGGTTGCTAACTTAACATTGTATTCTTTGCCTAGCACTAACGGTGCTTCGTGCATCCATACTAATTTTGCTTGCAGACGGTTTGAAATTTTAGCCGTACTATTTGCTGGCACAACTACATCACCACGACTGATATCGATTTCATCGTTAAGTGTTAAAGTGATAGCTTGTCCAGCTTCTGCGCGCTCTAAATTACCATCAAAGGTTACGATTTCTTTTACCGTAGACATTTTACCCGAAGGTAGTGCTTTTACAGCTTCGCCTACTGTTAATCCACCCGCAACCAAAGTGCCTTGGAAGCCTCGGAAATTCAGGTTTGGGCGTGTAACTAGTTGTACAGGTAAACGCGCTTCAAACTCAGTATTTGCTGCAGCCGCAGGCGAGTCTTCAAGTAACTCAAGTAATGGTGCGCCGGTGTAATAAGGTGTTTTTTCAGAGCGTGTAACTACGTTATCACCTTTTAAGGCAGACATTGGAATAAAACGAATGTCTTCAACATTAAGTTGCTCAGCAAACGCTAAATAGTCTTGCTGAATTTTGTTGTAAACGGCTTCATCAAAATCCACGATATCCATTTTATTGATCGCAACAACAAACTGCTTGATGCCTAATGAGTCACAAATAAAGCTATGACGCTTAGTTTGCACTTGCACACCGTAACGGGCGTCTACCAGAATAATTGCTAAATCTGCAGTCGATGCACCTGTTACCATGTTGCGCGTGTACTGTTCGTGCCCCGGTGTATCAGCAATAATAAACTTACGCTTATTGGTTGAGAAATAACGGTAAGCAACGTCAATTGTGATACCTTGCTCGCGCTCTGCTTGCAGGCCATCGACGAGCAGTGCAAGGTCTAGTTCTTCACCCGCATTACCTACTTTTTCGTTATCTTTATGAAGTGCAGCTAGCTGATCTTCATAAATTTGATGGCTATCGTGTAACAAGCGACCAATCAGTGTTGATTTACCGTCATCAACGCTACCGCAGGTTAATAAACGTAATAAGCTTTTGTCTTGTTGACGTGATAGGTACTGCTCAATACCTAATTCTCTTACTTCATTTGCTGTCGACATTAGAAATAGCCCTCACGTTTTTTCTTTTCCATAGACCCTGATGAATCGTGGTCAATTGCACGACCTTCGCGTTCTGATGATGTTGATAACAACATTTCTTCAATGATGCCGGTTAAGGTGTTTGCTTCAGACTCAACTGCACCAGTAAGTGGATAACAGCCTAAGGTACGGAATCGCACTGAACGAAGTTCTGGCTCTTCGCCTTCTTTTAGTGGCATACGTTCGTCATCAACCATGATAAGTAACCCATCGCGTTCAACAACAGGGCGTTTGTCCGATAAGTAAAGTGGCACAATTTCGATGTTTTCTTGGTAGATATACTGCCAAATATCAAGCTCAGTCCAGTTTGATAGTGGGAACACTCGAATGCTTTCACCTGGGTTTACTTGGCCGTTATAGTTGCTCCACAGCTCTGGACGTTGGTTCTTCGGGTCCCAGCGGTGGTTCTTATCACGGAACGAGTAAACACGTTCTTTCGCACGTGATTTTTCCTCATCCCGACGAGCACCGCCAAATGCAGCGTCAAAGCCGTACTTATCAAGTGCTTGTTTTAAGCCCTGAGTTTTCATTATGTCAGTATGCTTAGATGAACCATGGGTAAATGGACCAACACCCATTGCAATCCCTTCAGGATTCTTGTGTACAATTAGATCAAAATCATATTCTTTTGCTAAGCGATCGCGAAACTCAATCATTTCACGGAATTTCCAATCAGTATCTACGTGCAGTAGAGGGAATGGAATCTTGCCTGGGTAAAAAGCCTTGCGCGCTAAGTGCAATAACACCGATGAGTCTTTACCAATTGAGTAAAGCATCACAGGGTTTTCAAACTCAGCCGCGACTTCGCGGATAATTTGAATACTTTCAGCTTCGAGTTGCTGAAGATGGGTTAATGCCATGATTTTGTCCTAAAATGTGAAGTTAATTCTAAAAATGTTATGCAGCGTTTGTTAGTAATTGGCTACTTGCCAATGGTGGCTGCTGTGAGTGACCAAACCATGCAAGCTCTTTGCTTAGGTTGGCAACTTCACCAATAATTAATAATGCTGGTGACTTAATTTGCTCTCTTGCGATTAAATCAGCCAAGTAATTGAGTTCACCTGTTACAACACGTTGTTCTTTACGTGTGCCATTTTCAATAATTGCCACAGGTGTCTCGGGTGCGCGCCCATATTCAAGCAATTTTGCTTGAATATGCGGCGATTTTATCACACCCATGTAAACAGCGAGAGTTTGATTTTCTTTTGCCAGAGACTGCCAGTCAAGTTCTTGTCCATCTTTCTTGCAGTGACCGGTAACAAACTGAATTGCTTGAGCATGGTCGCGATGCGTAAGCGGGATACCTGCGTAAGCTGAACAACCTGCAGCAGCCGTTATTCCTGGTACAATTTGAAACGCAATGTTGTGCTTTGCAAGCGCTTGCACTTCTTCACCACCACGACCGTAAATAAATGGGTCACCGCCTTTTAGGCGACATACTTTTTTACCTTCATTTGCAAGTTCAACAAGGATTTGATTGATTTCATCTTGTGGCACGCTGTGATTACCTAAGCGTTTGCCAACACACACCAATTCAGCGTCTTTGCGTACTAACGCCATAATCTCGTCAGACACTAAGTAGTCGTAGACAATCACATCGGCAGTTTGCATTGCTTGTAAGGCTTTTATGGTTAAAAGCTCTGGATCGCCGGGGCCTGCACCGACAACCAACACTTCGCCTGTTAACTGGTTATCGCCAGCTAAGATTTTCTCAAATGTTTCTTCTGCTCCAGCAAGATCGCCCTTTGCAACTTGGGCTACAGCATCTGACGTGAATGCTTTTTCCCAAAACATACGTCGTTTGCTAAAGCTATCTAATTGGCTTTTCACTTTATCGCGGAAGTTACCCGCAAGCTGTGCTAATGGGCCGATATGCTGTGGAATAATGGTTTCAAGCTTCTCGCGTAAACGGCGAGCAAGCACGGGGGCTTTTCCTGCGCTCGAAATCGCAATCGTGATCGGCTTGCGATCGACAATTGACGGAAAAATAAAGCTACACTTAGGTTGGTCATCAACCACATTAACAAAAATATTTTTTGCTTCAGCGCTATCAAAAACGGCTTTATTAACACTCTCAAGATCGGTTGCAGCAATCACTAAGCTCTGATTGGTAATATGTTGCTCTGAAAAGTAATCATTAATGAGCATTACTTTATTGGCATTGTTAAGTGCGATTAATTCATCGCAAAATTCGGGTGCAACAAGGGTAATGTTTGCATTTGCTTGCAACATCGCTTGGCATTTTCGAAGTGCGACTTCACCACCACCAACAATTAATACAGGCTTGTTATCAAGCTTGGTAAAAATTGGAAAATATTCCACAAGTTGTCCTCTAAAAAACGAATTTCGCGCTGTTTTACCCAAAGCTAAAAGGCTGGATAAAAGATTTAGCATGGAGCATAGAGAAGAGTTATCCAAGAAAAAAATAATTTTAAATATGACTATATTCTTTTTAGTTATATATCAACTTTCATTTTGGTTTAAGCAAGAAAAAACAAGGGGTTTGTATTAAATGATTGTGTTAAATATTGATTAGCCATTATAGTTATTAGATATAAGCTTTTTATTTCAAATAGGACTGCGATGCTACAGGCTATTTATTTATCTCTTTTTGCGTGCTTTGGTGCAACCGCAACCTGCTTTTTACAGTTTATGTATAGCTATTGGATAAAAGGCGAAATGCGGGTGAGTTATCTTCAGCGAGCCGGTGTAGGATTGGTACTTGCTATATTGTGTTATGGTGCAATTTTATTACTGCATTAGAATGAAAAAAGAGCGCTGGCACTCTTTTTTCATGTTTTATTTCAGTCTTTCTCATTTAACCAAATCGCAGCTTTTTTTGCGAAATACGTTAAAATCCCGTCAGCTCCAGCACGCTTAAATGCTAATAATGACTCCATAATAACAGGCTTCTCTGCAAGCCAACCATTTTGAATGGCAGCCATATGCATGGCATATTCTCCGCTTACTTGATACGCAAACGTCGGTGCACCAAATTCATCTTTAACGCGGCGAACAACGTCAAGGTACGGCATTCCAGGCTTCACCATTACCATATCTGCACCTTCTTGTAGATCTAATGCAACCTCACGCAATGCTTCATCTGAATTAGCCGGATCCATTTGATAAGTTTTTTTGTCAGCGCCTTTTAAATTGCCAGCTGATCCAACGGCATCTCTAAATGGACCATAGTAACTCGAGGCATATTTTGCTGAATAAGCCATAATCCGAGTATTAATGAAACCTGCTTCTTCAAGCGCTTCACGAATTGCGCCAATACGGCCATCCATCATATCTGACGGTGCAACAACATCAGCACCAACCTCTGCATGAGACAACGCTTGCTTAATTAGAATGTCAGTCGTGATGTCATTTAACACATAACCATCTTCATCGATAATGCCATCTTGGCCATGAACAGTGAAGGGATCAAGTGCAACATCCGTAATTACCCCAATCTCAGGTACTTCTTGCTTAAGCGCTTTTACAGTTCGCTGCGCTAAACCTTCAGGGTTATAGGCTTCCTCAGCTTCCAATGACTTTTTATCAGAAGGCGTTACTGGGAAAATCGCAACAGCTGGAACACTCAGTGCTACAAGCTCTTTTGCTTCTTCAATGAGTAGATCGATAGAAAGTCGCTCAATACCAGGCATAGAGTCAATTTTCTCGCGACGACCTTTTCCTTCTAAAACAAAAACGGGATAAATTAAATCAGCAGGCGTTAATACGTTTTCTTGCATTAACTTTCGTGAAAAAGGGTCTTTACGCATGCGGCGCATACGTGCATATGGGAATAAATCTAAACCTGATTGGGCCATTATAACTCCTCGGAATCGGTAGATGACTGGGTTGAATCGGCAAAACACACACGGTTACGACCTTGCTGTTTGGCTGTATAGAGTGCTTTATCTGCCCAGTCGGTATATTGATTTGGATCTAAACTTGCGTCTGCAATATGGCTAAAGATGCCCGCACTAATTGTGAGTTTAACGTCTCCAGAACTCGTTTTAATCGGGTGTTTTGCAATATTAGTGCGAATGCTTTCAGACACCAACTTTGCACCTTGGCTATCGGTGTTTGGAAGTATGAGCGCGAACTCTTCTCCACCGTAGCGGCATGCAATATCGGACGGGCGACGAAGCGCTCCTTTTATAGTGGCGGCGACATATTTTATAGCATCATCGCCAGCGAGATGACCATATTCATCATTAATGGTTTTAAAGTGGTCGATATCCAGCATTACAACTGCTAGCGGGGTTTGTTCTCGGCGGGAGCGGCGAAACTCCATGGTGATTTTTTTATCAAAATGACGACGGTTTCTCAATCCTGTGAGTGCATCTAACGTATTGAGTTCTTCCAGTTCTAAATTCTTTTCTTGTAGCTCTCGTAACGTAACTTCCAGTTCAAATGTACGTTCTTGAATTTTGCTCTCTAATTCTTCTTGATGTAGTTCTTGCAAACGAATCGTTTCACTTTGAATTGCTTCATTGGCTTCTGCTTCAGCAAGGCGCTTTTGCTGCTGACTGACTTTAACATCACGTTGTTGAATATATTGGCTTATTGCAATTAGTGTTAACGCGATACAGCTTATTAAATAGCTCCCACCAAATAGGATCATTAGTTGGCTAAAGTAGATGCTGACAGAAAATATTAATGCGCCCTTATACAGCATAGTGATTAGTAAAGGGAGTATGCAAACTACTAGTAATCGCGCTTTGGCATCACGCTTTTGCGCTCGTACACCTGTAACGATCAAAAGAATCAAAATATGGAAAAGCGCAAAAATGACAGCAAGGGTTAACGCCAAGGTATAACTTAAAAACGGCGAAATGATAACTAAAGCAACACTAATACCTAATGTAATTCTAAGACATGCAACTAATGGTTTTGCCAGAGAATGTAAACCCAATAGCCGCTCTGTCAAAATATTAAGCGGGATTAATACAAAAATTGTTAAGGTGGGCATCACGGTATGAATTAACCAAAAGCTTTGGTCAGAAATATAACGGTAGACATAGCCCAACAACCACGCAAACAAAAACCACACACAAATATTAAATACTGCAGCAAGTGCAAAAGTTTGTTTTTTGGTGATTAAAAAGAGCACGGATAAAATTAACGATGAGGCAAGCATAACACCTAAAATTAACCCCATAATCAGGTTAAATTTGGCTTTTTGCTCAATATACTTATCTTGTTGCCAAAGTGATAAGTTAAGTTTTAAAACACCTGTCGTTTCAGCTTTGATAAAGTACTCTTGTGATTGCATCGGAGCAAGGCTGAGTTTAAAAATTTGATCAGCATCTTTAAGGTAGCGAGTCTTTATAGGCACGCTATCACCTAGCTCACGTTGCGCAAGTAGCTTTCTCTGCTCAGTATGGTAAAGAGTTAACTTATCAATATGTACAAAGGCATTGAATAAAAATAAGTTTTGTTGAGCAGATGTATTATTCTCAATCGTAAACTTTAACCACACAGGCGAAGTGCCTAGTCCTAAATTAACTTGCCCGTTTTTTGCTTTTCGCCAAGTAGAAGCTGGAATATCACTAGGTGTATCAGTGGTAGAGGCCGCGTACTCGTAAACTAGTTCAGTATGACCAATCAGTTTACTGTTTAAGGTGTTAGCTTGGAGTGCAAAACTAAAGAGTAAGCAAATAATCAGTATTAATCGCATTTGGTTAACTCCAACCCAAATAAATGGTGGGCGTTTGCAAAAGCTGCGTTTGCTACATCTTCCGTCGGCAGTCCATATAATTCAGCCGCTTGTTCCACAACGTATTCAATGTGAAGTGGTTCTGAGCGTCTTGATTTAGGTTTTGGCTTGATATTTCGAGGCAAAAGGTAAGGAGCATCGGTTTCAAATAACAACTTATCAAGTGGAATTCGCGGAAGTAACTTACGTAAAGCATCACCTCGGCGCTCATCACATAACCAACCCGTGATACCAATATAAAAACCAAGTTCTAAGTATGCTTCTAACGCTTCCTCACTGTCAGTAAAACAATGTACAACACCTGGCACCTTGGCTTCTTTGACGATTGCTATAAAGTCATGATGAGCATCGCGCTGGTGCATATAAAGCGGTTTGTTAAGCTTATTAGCAAGTGCTACTTGTGCTGCAAATACTTCGCGTTGCTTATCGCGTGGCGAAAAGTCGCGATTGTAATCGAGACCACATTCGCCAATTGCGACCACTTCTTTATGACTGGAAAGAGATTGAATTGTTTGGCAGAAATCAGCATTAGCTGATTTCGCATCATGTGGGTGTATACCTGCACTTGCTACTAATGAAAATTCGTTAGCAAGTGCAATTGCATGACGACTGTCTTCAATATTGGAGCCAATAAGCAGCATATTTTCAACACCCGCGATACGAGCGCGCGAAACAACATCTGCTCTGTCTTTAGCAAATTGATCACTGCTTAGGTTTACACCTATATCAAAGAAACGCATAAAACTATTTACGTTTTACTTTTATGCCTCTATTGCGACCTTCAACTTTCATAATAAACGAATTGAACATACCGCGAGTAATGATGACCGTTTCACCTGATTTTAGGTTGAATCGGTCACTGCCGATCTGTTGCCAAACATGGCCATTCTCTAATGTAATAATTAGTTCACCATGAGGGTGAGTTTTTACTTTGGTAACTACCGAAGTAATTTCATCATCTTTTTTTTCAACCTTACGGTGTTCTAAGCCAAAATTGTCTTCCGCTTTTTGAGCGGTTGCTGCAACATTCTGTGATTTGCTCTTTGCAGGAGCTGCAGCATTATCGGGTAATTTGGCTTGTTTTTTCGATGATTTATTCTTTTTAGTCGCAGTGAGCTCTTTGCCTGCGATAACTTGGTCATAACATTGCAAACGTTGAAAGTCATTTTCAACAAAGCTGCATGCTTTTAAAGCTTGAGTGTTAATTTCTTTTGCACTTAATGGTAGCGCAAGTAGTGAAAGAATAACGATAGGTAACTTTTTCATTTTAGTTTTTGACCTCTTCTGAGTCCGTATTTTTTTGGTAAAAACCTGCTAGCAACAAGCCTAACTCAAAAAGGGCTAGCATGGGAATAGCCAACAGCGTTTGTGATAACACATCAGGTGGTGTTAAAAACATCGCAATGACAAATGCACCTACCACTACGTATGGGCGCTTTTCTTTGAGACTTTCTTTGGTGGTAGCGCCACTCCAGCAGAGCAGCATAATCGCCACAGGTATTTCAAACGCAATACCAAAAGCGAAAAATAACTTTAAAACAAAACTTAAGTAACTACTAATATCAGGACTGATGGTCATTACATCAGGACCAATTCCTGTAAAAAAGCCAAGTACAATTGGCATCACGAGGTAATAACAAAATGCGATACCACTGTAAAATAAGATAACAGAGGCCGCTAATATTGGCATGAGTACCTTTTTTTCATTTTGATACAAGCCTGGAGCAATAAACCCCCACACTTGATGCAAAATAAATGGGAAGGCTAAAAATAAGGCGGCAAACAAAGTGAGCTTGAAAGGTGCGAAAAATGGTGCAGTAACATCGGTTGCAATCATGTTGGCATTTTCAGGCAAATTGGCAAGTAAAGGAGTTGCTACGAATCCGTAGATGTCGTTTGCAAAATAGACCAGAGCCAAAAAGATTAACAAAATAGAGGCGAGCGCTCGCATCAAGCGATTGCGCAACTCAACCAAATGGCTAATAAAGGTTGGCGTTGTTTCAGCGTTACTTTGAGGGTTTGTCATTACTGCTATTCTGCACTTGTTCTGGCGTTTGTTCGCTTGGTTTGTAGCTATGAGTGACTGACTGTGCAGCATCCGAAAGTTCGTTTATGGAACGTTTCAGCTCTGGCGATAGGTTATCCATACCTTGTTGTTCAGCTTTTTTTAGGTTTTGGTGTAGCTCATGCACGCGCAACTCTTCGTTGATCTCCGCTTGTACGTTTGTTGCCATCTGTTTAATTGTTTTTATCCAACGTGCAACAGAACGCACCGCAGTGGGTAAACGTTCAGGGCCTAATACAATCAACCCCACAACAAGCACAACGAACAGTTCCCAAAAGCCCATAATTAAACCTTATCGTGCTTTTTTTCGCTTTCGTTAACTGTATCGTGTTCAGTTTTATTCTGAATTGCTTCCGATTTTTGTTCTTCGTCTGACACTGCTTTCTTAAAGCCCTTTACTGCGCCACCTAAATCACTGCCAATGCCGCGAAGCTTTTTAGTACCAAATAACAATACGATAATTGCTAAGATAATCAGTAGTTGCCAAATGCTAATACCACCAATACCCATAATAGTTTCTCCAATTTAATAGATGGTTAAATTATACCTGATGATTGCTTGAATGTCGCAAAGCGCGCCAAGCACAGATAGTGGCTGTGCTAAACAAAGCAATCGACGGCATAATAAATTCAGTTACAAAGAATACAGTGCCAGTTAATGTAAATGTCATGGCAAAAATTGCCCATACAATACCACGGTTAGACTGTTGTATTGTGACGTTAGCACTTTTATTCGTGTTTTGTTTTAGTGCTTTGTAAAGTAAATCAGGCATTTCAGGCAGCTTTTCACCCCAAAATGGCAAGTTCTCTTTAAGTTGTGAAAAAACCGCTTTTGGTCCAATTTGTTGTTTGACCCAATCTTCTAAAAAGGGTTTGGCGGTTTTCCAAAGATCGAGCTGAGGGTATAACTGGCGACCTAAACCTTCGACATATAACAGGGTTTTTTGAAGTAACACCAGCTGAGGCTGTACTTCCATGTTAAAGCGTCTAGCAGTATTGAAGAGGTTTACCAGTACTTGGCCAAAGGAAATTTCAGCTAGTGGTTTTTGGAAAATTGGTTCGCATACAGTGCGAATCGCAAATTCGAATTCTTCAACATTTGTATCTGCAGGTACCCAACCTGAATCGACATGAAGTTCGGCTACTTTGCGATAATCACGATTGAAAAACGCGATAAAGTTTTCGGCTAAGTAGCGCTTATCTTCTTTATTGAGTGTGCCAACAATGCCGCAGTCGATACCAATATACATTGGGTTTTCAGGGTGCTCGCGCGATACAAATATATTGCCTGGATGCATATCGGCATGGAAAAAACTGTCGCGAAATACTTGGGTGAAGAAGACTTCTACACCACGTTCTGCAAGTAGCTCTAAATTCGTGTTTTGCTCTTCAAGTGCAGCTATATCTGAAACGGGAATGCCATAAATTCGTTCCATTACCAGTACGTTTTTACGGCTGTAGTCACTGTAAACGTAAGGTATATATAGGCTTTCAGAGTTTTCAAAATTTCGTTTAAGCTGAATTGCATTGGCACCTTCACGCTGCAAATCTAATTCATCTAATAGCGTTTTACGGTATTCGTTAATGACTTCGACAGGACGCAGGCGCTTGCCATCAGGTAAAAATTGACTCACTAATTTAGCCAGTTGCGCCATCAGTTTTAAGTCGGCATAAATGGCGTTTTCAATATCCGGGCGAATGACTTTGATAACAACTTGGTGCAGAGCATCATGGTGCTTTAATTTCGCTGTGTGAACTTGTGCAATCGATGCTGACGCTAGCGGTTTATTATCAAACTCTTCAAATAATTGGTGAATATCGTCAAGTTGCAGTGCTTGTTCAATTAACTGCTGTGCTTTTTCACCATCAAAGGGGGCGACGTTGTCTTGTAATAAGCTAAGCTCTTTAGCGATATCGGGGGGTAATAAATCGCGTCGAGTAGACAGCATTTGACCAAATTTAACCCAAACAGGGCCGAGAGATTCCAGCGCCAAACGTAAACGTTGACCAGCATTTTTGTCTTTATGCTTATTTCCGAGCCAAAAGAAACATGCGCGCATTAACCTGCCATACCATGGAAATAAATGGCTTGGAATTAGCTCATCAAGTCCGAAGTTGAGAAAGGTTTTAACGATTTTATAAGCTCTTGTGAAATGCACTAAATGAGTCCTTAAATTGCTGCTGTAAGCTTATCAACGCGTTGTTCTAATTTTGCTAGGCTTTGTTGTAATGAACGGCAGTGCTGTTTGAATAATTGGGCTTCAAGTGGGTGAATCGATACCTTTAACTCGTCTTGCATTAGGCTGGTGAAGGTTGTTTGGCTGATTGAAGCTTGATGTTTTAATGTCTGTGCTGATTGTTTAACAAAGCTTACTAAGGTATAGGCAGGCCCATCGCCAAGGTAGCGCGAAAGGTTATTTGCCCAATCAATATTTAAGTTATTAAATGCCTTGCTAAATTGCTGCGCAAGGTTCAAATCACCTTCTAAATTTAGCTTACCGTTACGAATTAAATGGGTCACATTTTCAGGTTGTTTTAAGTCGAGCAAGGTATTTAAATCAGCGCAGATAAAACAGTCGCTGTCTTGGTTCGCAATTGGTAAAACAATAAATTTATCCCCATCAAAGAGCAGGGTAAGCGATACTGATAAATCGGTAACCTCTATGCTTAATTGTTGGCGAACAACCGGAATTAAATCACTAACAAAATCTTTATCGAGTTTGATTAGTTGATTTAGCAGTTGTTCTATTGCAGCTGCTACAAGGCTCGATACCATAGTGTTAAAACTTAAACCCTTTATGTAATGCTACGATGCCACCGGTCAGGTTTTCATAGCTTGTCATTTCAAAGCCAACTTCTTCCATCATTGATTTTAATGTTTCTTGATCAGGGTGCATACGAATTGACTCAGCTAAATAGCGGTATGATTCTGCATCATTAGCGACCAATTGCCCCATTCCTGGCAGTAAATTAAATGAGTAAAAGTCATAGGCTTTGTTAAGTGGCTCATAAATAGGTTTTGAAAACTCTAGTACCAACAAGCGACCACCAGGTTTTAGTACACGCTGCATTGATGCAAGTGCTTTGCTTTTATCTGTTACATTACGCAGACCAAAAGCAATGGTTATTAGGTCAAATGTATTATCTGGGAACGGCAGTGCTTCGGCATTCATTTGCACGTATTCAATGTTGCCTACTTTTCCTAAGTTACGCAGTTTTTCGCGTCCTACTTTGAGCATTGAATCATTGATATCACCAAGAATAACTTGACCTTCAGGACCAACAATATCACTGAAACGAGATGTGAGGTCACCGGTACCACCGGCTAAATCTAAAATTGTTTGACCCTGTCGAGCTCCTGAACAAGCAATGGTGTGGCGTTTCCATAAACGGTGAACTCCAAACGACATTAAGTCATTCATTACATCGTACTTGGCTGCAACAGAATGGAATACATCGGCTACTAAACCTTGCTTTTCGTCTCTTGCTACAGATTTGTAACCAAAATGTGTTTGCTCGTCTTGCGGCTTCATTTTCAATCCTATGATTATTAACGCCTATAGTTTACTCGAATGAGGTTAGAAATGACAATCATAGGCAGAACCTAATAACTGAAATTGGGCACATTTGTTGATCTCACACTAGACTGAAATTATTGGTGAAAAAATAATCGTACAGAATATGTCGTTAAAAGCGCTTTTTAACTTAATCGTGACATCAATTTTACTCTTACTATTTGTTGCGACTATTAGTTTTTCAGTCCTCAACAGCAAAGCTTTTATCAAGCAGCAGCTAATGGAGCAAACGCAGTTAGTTGGACGCAGTGTATTGCAAAGAATCTCGTTGTTAGAGGGCGTTGAAGCCGACGAAATGAAACAAGGCCTCAACGAGTTGCACAATGCATATGAATTTGTTTTCTTGAACGTAAAATTACAAAACACTGTGATATTTGAGCATCGCCAGAACCCTCAATCTAATTTACCAACCTGGTTAACAGCAGTATTAGCGGTTAGAAGCCCATTGTTTCAGCAAAATTTTTACCTTGCAGAGCAAGAGTATTTACTGCAATTACAAATATCTAATGTGCCCGCAAATAACTATATATACCAGCAGCTTATAGATGTATGTTTGATTTTTGCTTTTTTTATATTTCTCTCATGGTTTGTTTTTCGTATTGCGATTAATTTAATTAGAGAGCCCATTGAAGTTCTCCAGCAGCACACTCTTAAAATAGCTGATAACAATTTTACAGGTGTGCCTGAAATTAACAGTGTTGCTGAGATGAATGCATTGATGTCCAGTCATAATCGTATGACAAATCAAGTTAAAGAGTTGGTAAATGAGCTTACCAAGCGCTTAGAGCATGCGAAAAATGCGTTATACCGAGATGAACTCACTCAGCTAGGCAATCGTCGATTATTTACAGCACAGTTTAGTCAGCTGTTACATGAAGAAAAAAATCAAAACGGTGCGCTTATCTTAATCCGATTAAGTGAATGGGAAAATGTTCGCCGAAAAGAAGGGTTTTTGATTGCATGTTCATTTTTGGAAGATGTAATTCATATTTTACAGAGCAATTCAAAACAAGGGATCAATACTCGAATATTTAGGTTGAACGACAATGAGTTTGCCTGTGTGTTGCAACATTTAACCCGTGATGAAGTCGTGACATTACTTAATGACTTATCGTCAGATATCG
Source organism: Pseudoalteromonas piratica (assembly GCF_000788395.1). Lineage (NCBI taxonomy): Bacteria > Pseudomonadati > Pseudomonadota > Gammaproteobacteria > Alteromonadales > Pseudoalteromonadaceae > Pseudoalteromonas > Pseudoalteromonas piratica. The sequence goes on along the minus strand of NZ_CP009888.1, from coordinate 553,441 downwards.
CGAGGCTACAGGGTCGTTATCAACAAAAAAAAGAAGTGTTAATTGGGGCAGTACTTTGGCAGAGCAATGATGAGATGTCTGATGTGATGAAATCAGCCGACGAAGCGGTATTGCTGGCGGTGAAAGAGCGCAAGCATTATCACTTATATGAACCGTCAGAGCGCATGAAAAAAATGTCAGACATGCTTGCGACACGAGAAGGCGTGCTACTAGCTATAAATGACTCCGTTTTACAGCTTTCTCAACATGGCGTAATGATGTCAGATCAAGTCAATTTAATGTTCTCTGAAGTGCTTAGTAAAATTCAATACAAAGATGAGGTTATCCCGACCTTGCTGCTTCAATCGAAAGCGGAACAGTTTTCTGCCAGTGCGCGACTGGATGGACGTATTTTCGAACAGATTAGAACCATGTACATCAAAGGCGCATTAGATCTACCAATTAGTATTAATGCTTCAGTGCACAGTATTTTAGATGATGAGTTTTACGCATGGTTAATGGAGCAGTCACATCAATACGCTGATTTATTTTCTTCGATAATTTGGGAGTTTGATGAGATGATGTTGTCGCAAAGCCAATCAGCGCCTGAAGTGATAACAAAGCTTCATAAACTCGGTTCAAAGGTTGCCGTTGACCACTTTGGCACAGGCGATAATACCTTGTTAGCACTACGCAAATGGCCTATAGATATTGTGAAGCTCGATGGCAGCTTTATGCACGAGCTGGAAGATAAGCAAGATGCCTGGTACTTTCTTGAAAATATAATCAAGTTAGCGCATAGCCTAGGAGTGGTTGTGGTGTGCGAGCAGTTAGAGTCTGAACAACAAGTGAAGTGGGCAAAAGAGCTGGGCAGTGATGGGTTACAGGGATTTAAACTTGCACTGCCTCATGCTATTCATTAAGTGTCTACTAACTGGGGTCAAAGAAAACGTTATTTTTACCTTGTAACTTTGCTCTGGCAACCGAGTGTCTCGCAGCTGATGTAAGTTGATCTAAATTATCGTTATGCATTTCACTAATGCCTAACGAAATAGTCAATGTTGGTAAACGCCTACCACTGCGGGAGCTGATAAATTTAAGTTTTTCTACGCCAGAACGCATTCGCTCTGCGATTTCTTTAGCTGTTTGCAAACTTACATCGGGCAATAAAATGATAAACTCTTTACCCTTGGTACGAACAGGCAATCCGCTGTCTTGAACATAAGAGCGAATCTTCTTTGCCACTTTGCCGATAACAACATCACCGACTGCTTGTCCGTATTTTTCATTAAAGTCGTTAAAGTCATCAACATCGATGGCAATTGCGCAAATAGATTTACCTTGTTCTACCCAAACAGCAGCTTTGTCTTTCATATAGGTTTCTTTATACAAACCTGTTAGGGGATCTACATGACGTTGTTTTTCGATCTTTTGAAGCTGTTGTTGGCACGCCTTTAATTCTTGCCTTGCTTGCAATAGCGACTCGTGTACCCGTTGTTGTGATCCTTTAAGTTCGTAACTTGCGTTAATTAACTCTGCAATCAGTTGTTTAGCTTCGTTTGTATCGGCATCATCAATAGCGATTAAGCTGCTGTCGAGCGTGGCGATGTATTTATTAACGGTGTCACTACTTTGATCAATCGAGGTATCCATGGTGGTTAGGGTGTTAGATACGCCTTGGATCAACTCTTTTTGGCTACTATCTTGCTCAGATAGATAGCGATTGAATAAATTTTCTAGGGTGAAATTATCAAGTTTTTCGTCGGCAGCAAGCAGCTTTTCAACTTCTTCACACAAAGCGTCATTTGTTTTTGATATATAGCTGTAAATGGTATGATAATTGATAGGAATAGGTGGCAAATTATACCTTTCTAAAAACCAGCAAACCTCCGTCATTTTTTGTTGCGCTTGTGCCATGGAATCATGGTACTTCATAAAATCCCAACCTCAGTGGTTAATTACCGCTTAAATATTCACCCTAAATTATTAGCAACCTTCATCCTTTAAAGTCCTAAGTAATTAGAAAACAATTTTTCTATTTTGGGAATAGGAAAAGTCTATTAATTATCAAAAAAAAGCGATTTTTTTCACTATCAATAAGGCCAAAATTTACGAACAGGAAATTATCGCCTGCGAAATGGGCATACTGCTTCACTCAAACCATAACTTGGTCGCAAATAAGTTGAGATTAAAAATCAAAAGTGCGTATGCTGAGGGGAAGTAATCTTTTTGGTTTGGGTATATGAAAACGTTAAAAATTTCAGTTTTGACAGTTGCACTGTCGACAGCACTATTGGCTGGTTGCCAATCAACTTCTAACCTGCAAACGCCTGCCACAGTTTCAGCAGAAACGCAGATGGTGACACGATTTGAGCAATTGGCAGATAACATTGTGGATTATCGAAATAGCATCAATCCCTATAAAAATGATGATGGTGTTGACGGTTATTATTTACCAAACCTCTCAGAGCAATTTTTAGCGCAAGACTATAAACAAAACAAAGCATTTTTAGCGGAATTGGACAATATAAACCTGGAACAATTGGATGAGCAAAATCAAATTAACCATGCAATTATTCATTCACAGGTCAAAAATGCAGTTGATGAGTATTCTTTTAATGCACACTACATGCCATTGACGTCGGAGTTTGGCTTTCATTCAGCGCTATCCTTTATGGTTTCAAGTAGCAGTTTTAAAACGGAAGATGATTACCGGCTTTACTTAAAACGTCTAGCGGGTGTTGAACGTTATTTTGAGCAAAATATTCATTGGATGAGAAAAGGCATTGCGATTGGTTTAACCCAGCCTAAACCTGTATTGGCTGGATATGAAGATTCTATCAAAGCTTACATTGTTGAAAAACCAAGCGACTCGGAATTTTATAGCCCGTTTAGTACGAAACCAGAACATATTTCTGACTCCGTGTTTATTGCTTTACAAAATAAGGCCAAGTCATTAATCGCCAATCAAGTGATACCAGCTTACGAAAAATATTTGGCCTTTTTTGAGTCAGAATATGCACCAAATGCGCGTGCTGAGATAGGTATCTCATCGACACCGAATGGCAGTGAATTTTATCAAAATCGTGTTAAACACTACACTACGACCAATATGAGTGCGGAGGCTGTACATCAGCTGGGCCTTAAAGAGGTAGAACGCATTCGTAATGAGATGCAGCAGGTTATTGAAAAAACAGGGTTTGAAGGATCATTTGCCGAGTTTGTTCAATTTCTCAGAACAGATCCGCAGTTTTATGCGAAATCGGCTGAAGAGTTGCTAAAGGAAGCTTCTTACATCGCTAAGAAAGCAGATGCGCAATTGCCTAAATTCTTTAAACTGATGCCGCGAACCCCATATGGTGTTGCACCTGTACCAGCTTCGATCGCTCCTAAATACACAACGGGGCGTTATGTAGGCGCTAATAAAGATACCGACCCAGGTTATTACTGGGTAAATACGTATGGTTTAGATAAGCGTCCATTGTATGTGCTTGAAGCATTGACGCTTCATGAAGCTGTGCCAGGCCATCACTTCCAAATCTCCCTAAATAAAGAGCTTGAGAATGTACCAGATTATCGCCGTAATCATTATATTTCAGCATTTGGTGAGGGATGGGGCTTATATTCTGAATATCTAGGTAAAGAAATGGGCTTTTACCAAGATGCTTACAGTGACTTTGGTCGTTTAACATATGAAATGTGGCGAGCAGCTCGATTAGTTGTTGATACAGGCATGCACATATTTGGTTGGACTCGCGAACAAGCTATGACGTTTATGCAAGAAAACTCAGCACTTTCGCTACACAACATTAAGACGGAAACTGATCGTTATATCTCTTGGCCTGGCCAAGCACTTTCGTACAAAATTGGTGAGTTAACGATTAAGCGTTTACGTAAACAGGCTGAAGCAGAATTAGGTAAAGATTTTGATATTCGAGAGTTTCACTTTCAAATCTTAAAAAATGGCTCATTACCGCTTGAATTGTTGGAGCGCCAAATAGCAACTTATATTGAGGCAGCTAAGCAAGAAAAGTAAAAAATAAAGGCTGCTTCAAGACTTGTTATTTAACACCCGTTTGAAGCAGCCTACATAGCCCCCGACCTGTAAAGTGGCGGCAGTATCGCAATCATAGGAGAACTCCCTTAGACCGATAACTTTGCGTCCTCAGTTTTCACTGAGTTTGCCATTAACGAACTCAACAGTTCACACTAAGTCTAGAATGAGTTTTCACTTTTTTCACATCTATTTGTATTTTTTCGTTATCAAATTAGCCGTTTTGCTTTTTTGCTTGCCGATGTACTGACTTGCTCAATCTAAAATATAACGATACAGTGCGAGTGATTAATTTAATTAAATTATAGTTATCATGAGCTTAGTTATTAAGAAAATTTTAGTAGCTATACGGCGACATATACACCATGTCAGTTGGGCATCGGTGGTTTCATTATTGGCTTTACACATGCTCCTTACATGGGTGTGTTTGTATGGGGCGAATGAAACAGAGCTGTTAGCGATAAATCAATTTATTTATTACTACATCGTCACCACATCGACGGTAGGTTATGGCGACTTAAGTCCTTCCACTGAATGGGGAAAGCTATTTGTTGCTTTAGTACAAATTCCAGTTGGATTAGCACTTTTTGGTGTGGTGTTAGGGAAAGTTGGGCAAAGTATTACGGGGTTAATCAAAGCATCTATGACGGGCGATAAAGATTTTTCAGGACAAACAGAACACATTATCATTTTTGGTTATCACCATACGCGCACACGCAAAATGATAAATTATATTTTGGCAGATAATAAACGTATCGAACGCCGCATTTTGTTAGCTGTTGATGAAGCAATGACACACCCATTTTCTGATAACTTACATGTAGACTTTGTCCGTCTTTCGAGTTTTACAGAGATGGATGAATTGAAACGTGTTGCGATTGATGGTGCTGATAAGGTGATTGTGGATGGTGCTGATGATGACCAAACGTTTACAACGGCATTGAAAATTAGTCGTTTGGTGAATGAAAAATGTCATATCAGTGCTTATTTTCTGGATGAAAGTAAAAGTGAAATGCTACGAGAGCACTGCCAAAATGTTGAATCAACAAGTTCTAAGTCGGTAGAGATTCTTGTTCGATCCATGCAAGACCCTGGCTCAAGTCGTATTCAAGAGGAACTCCTTTCTACATTACATGGGGATACACAATTCAGTCTAGAAGTCGGAAAAGTTAAGGATGATTTAAAGTTTGAAGTCTTGTTCTTCTATTTTAAAAAGCACTGCGATGCCACAATTTTAGGGATTGCACAGAATCGTGTTGGTGAGGGTTTAGATTTGAATCCACCGCTAGATATGGTTATAAAACAGGGAGATATTTTGCACTACATGGCTGTAGAGCGTGTGTTGAGCGACGAAGTTGATTGGCAGTCACTGTAAGGCGAATTGAGAATTATAAAGGCAACGAACGTTGCCTTTTTAACGAATATGGTACGTAGGTTCCATATCCACTTCACCTAAATGATCGATAGTAGCGTAAATGCTATCGCATCTAGCGAATGCTAAATAGTTATTTTCTAGTTTGCGGGCAAATGCAAGCTGGTAGCCGTAACGATTTAACTTATTTAACTCGACTTTTTGTGCAAAGCTTAAGTTTTGCCAAAAGTCGTTTAAATCGCGCTCTCCAAGCCTTCTTTCATCTAAAGGTTTATTTGTTAAAGCGGACATAGTTTTTCACAGTTAAAAAATACTCAGTTGATATTAATACATGCCAAAGAGTTGTGTCTAGTCCGATCAGATAAAGAGACTTAAATAGTGATTTTTATAATTTAACTATATGTTTCTATAATATATTTCCATTCATCTTCAATTACAGGTTGAATCGAAAGGCGACTGCCCTTTTGTACTAAGTACATTGATTCAAGTTGTTTATCGGATTTTAATGTGGAAAGCGCAATAATAGGCAGTTTTTCAACGAATTCTAACGTAACACTGATCCAGCGAGGGTTGTCAGGTGTCGATTTTGCATCAAAGTATTTCGATTGGTCATTAAATTGTGAAGGATCTGGAAATGCTGTTTTAATCACTTTTGCAATTCCCACAATTCCTGGTTCTTTGCAGCTTGAATGGTAAATAAATACAAGATCACCTAGCGCAACTTGATCACGTAGGAAGTTCCTCGCTTGGTAATTGCGTATACCATCCCAAATTTCTTCCTGTTTACGCTGTAAATCATCAATAGAAAATTCATCCGGTTCAGTTTTAAACAACCAATATTGCATTACCTATTCTCGCTAATGTTAAAGTAACCAGTGTTTGCTATTATAGCGTTACTAGCAAATTACGAAATAGTGTTATGAGTCAGGTACTAGACGATCTTTTAGCGTTACTTAAGTTAGAAAAAATTGAGCAAGGTTTATATCGAGGTCCAAGTCAGGATCTTGGATTTAAAGCGGTATTCGGAGGCCAAGTTATGGGCCAAGCCTTGTCAGCAGCAAAAGAAACAGTTGCGGAAGATAGACAAGTGCACTCGCTTCACTCTTATTTTTTAAGGCCTGGTGATGTCGCACATCCAATTGTTTATGATGTCGAAAATATTCGTGATGGTAGAAGTTTTAGTACCCGCAGGGTAAAAGCAATTCAGTTTGGCAAACCGATTTTTTACATGACAGCGTCATTTCAGGTGGAAGAAGAGGGCGTAACCCATCAGGCTGCCATGCCGAATGTACCTGGACCTGACAAATTACAATCGTCATTGGATGTTTATCGTGAACACAAAGAGCTTATCCCTGAGAAAATTCGTAATAAAATTATTTGTGATAAGCCAATTGAAATGCGTCCTGTGAACTTTCAAAACCCATTTAAACCGGTTGTGACATTACCCGAACGGTATGTATGGTTTAAAGCAAATGGTGATATGCCTGACGATCCGCGAGTACATAAGTATTTACTCGCATATGCATCAGACTTTGAGTTTTTACCAACGGCATTACAACCACATGGTTTGTCATTTTTACAACCGGATATGCAAGTAGCAACGATAGATCATGCAATGTATTTCCATCGTCCTTTCCGTTTAGACGATTGGATTTTGTATGCAGTAGATAGCCCATCAGCCAGCGGCGGAAGAGGATTAGTTCGAGGACAATTCTTCAATCAGCAGGGTGAATTGATTGCATCGACCATACAAGAAGGTGTGATTAGAAAGTATGCTTAAAAAAGGCGGTAAAAACCGCCTTTTTATTAAACTAGAGTTTTAATTTAACCTTCCAAAGCGCTTGCAATACTTGGTGGCAAGTACTTTAAAATAGTTTTGCTAAGCTCAATTGTTGTTTGATTACCAGAAATCAGACCTTTTTCGCAGTCATTAATCATTTCGTTATTTTTGAGTGTACTGATAAAACCTGAAAGAACTTTCTTATCAAAGAACTCAGGCGTATCGATACCAAACAATTGTGCAAGTTGCTGCGCAAAATCTTGACTCTGTTGCTCTAATTGATCCCTTGAAAGTCCCTCAGTGGCCAGTATGAGTTTTACTACGCTAGCATAGCGAATTAAGGTGCACTGAATAAATCGTGCTAATAAATTCAGTTGTGCTAACGATTTACTATTTGGGTTGGCAGAGATTGCGTCATTCTCAATAGTAATAAGTCCAATACCACTTAGTGCGTCAATTGTCTCATTTAAGTAATTTTCACAATAAGGTTGCATAAACCATTCTTGTTTAAAAAGCGGATAAATCAAAGCGACTTGTTGTATTAATTTATCGCGAGAAATCTGTTTTTGGCTGATTAAGATCGCGCTAATTAAACTCGGTACAGCAAATAAATGAAGTACATTATTGCGATAATAATTTAATAACACTTTTTGCGTGTCTTTGATGCGAATAACATCAACAGGGCTTTGTGTAATAGCCTCAAACTTATCTAGCTTCAACGCATGTTCTAATAATTGTTCAGCACTGTTTTCAGGTAGGCTAATGTCTTGGCTGTAGGGAGCAAGTTCAAGAAGCCTTAAATAGCTTGTCATTGATGCAACAAGCTCAGTTTTTGTCATGGCTTGCTTATCAGTATTAAGCAAAATACACGACATCAATGTGACAGCATTGATTGCTGCAGCATTATTGATGTTGACCATTACTGAATCTGCTAAATTGCCGACAATTGGTGTTAACCAATGAGGTTTTTCTGAAGCATTTATACTGTCACGCCAATCTGATTGGTGTTGTGTTAGGTATTGATTGATATTAATTGGTTCGCCAAAATTAACGTTACCTTTACCATAATTTTTTAGCTTCTTAAGAGACTTAAATACACCTAAAACAGATTCGTTTTTCTTTTTCTGACCAGCTAATTCACCTAAGTAAGTATTTACTTCCATGACGTGTTCATAACCAATGTATACAGGCACTATTGATATTGGGCGGTCAATACCACGTAAAATTGATTGCATTGTCATTGCCAGCATGCCGGTTTTGGGAGGGAGTAAACGACCTGTCCGGCTTCGCCCCCCTTCGGTATAAAACTTAACGGCATAGCCCTTAATAAATAATTGACTTAAATACTCACGGAATACTGAAGAGTAAAGTTTGTTTCCTTTAAATGAGCGACGTAAAAAGAATGCACCACATCGCCTGAAAATAGGTCCTGCCGGCCAAAAGCTTAAATTAATGCCTGCCGCAATATGAGGTGGCACATAACCTTGGTGGTAGATGACATAGGTTAACAATAAATAATCCATATGGCTGCGGTGACAAGGCATGTAGATTATTTCATGTCCTTTATCTGTAAGTTCTTGAATGCGCTCAGGGTTGTTTACTTCAATGCCATTGTAAAGCTTAGTCCAAAGCCAAGTAAGGATTCGCTCTAGGACGCCAATCATGGATTCATTGTAATTAGCTGCAATTTCATCAACCAGCTTTATCGCATTTTGGCGCGCTTCAGCGATCGAAATGTTTTTACTTTTTGCTTCTTCCTCAATTGCGGCTTTGACAGAAGCTGATGCAAGTAACCCTTGGTATAGTTGATCGCGTGAAGGTAGTTTGGGGCCAAGTGCAGCTAGCTTTTGACGTTTAAAATGCACACGTGCAACGCGAATGAGTTTATGCGGTAAATCGCTACTTTGTTTTTTACCTGTAAGTTCAGAAAGTTGTAATGGGCGGCTAAAGCGAATTAAATTGTCGCGACCAGATAGTAAAACAACAAAGAGTTTGCGTAACCAGCTCGGGGTTAGAGAGCTTGATAGAATGGTGCCGAGACCTGGCTTCTCTTTACCAGGATTACGTCCCCATAAAATGGTGACCGGTATAACCTGTAAGTCATCAACATCAGATTGTTTTAATGCATTAAAAATATTTTCACTGATTGACAGGGCTGGGCTTTCTTTTTTTACCGAACCGATCAAGGGTGAACGGTGATGAATAGGAATGTAACGTGGAACCTGATGCTCACCAATTTGTTGGTTGATTTGAGGGTCGGGCAGCCCTAACTTTTTACACGTTGTTTGTAACGCAGCAGCATCAGCAAAGGAATTTAATAAGGTGATGTAAACGGTTGGTTTATTTGCGTCGATACCAAGATTATCTAAAGGGTGTTCGGGTACAATTTTTGAGCGCACAAAAAGCTTATTCATAGCATTTGCGAACAACTGAATCACAGCACTAACCAAATTCATAAAACCAACCTAAAACAAAAAGGGGCGCTAGCATACCAGTTAACTTAAAAAGATTAAATAACTGGTCATGCCAGAAGAAAAATAAAGCAATCTGGCTAAAGTCCAATGTGCTATTTACTTTTAAATGCAACAAATTGCTTTGCGAAAACTAAATCTTAAGCATAGTGCTAAATATCAAAGAATTAAAAGTTGCGAAATAGCATTAACTGTATATACTCACAGTTATCTGTACTGTATGGAAAACCAGTGAATGAGACCATTAACTAAGCGCCAAGCGCAAATCCTAGAGCTTGTTAAAGTATTTATAAAAGATACCGGTATGCCGCCTACGCGTGCTGAAATAGCCTCTACATTAGGCTTTAAGAGCGCCAATGCTGCTGAAGAACACCTAAAAGCACTTGCGAAAAAAGGGGTCATCGAAATGGTACCTGGGGCAAGCCGTGGTATTCGTCTTGTTGAAGAAGAGGAACCGGAACAATTAGGTTTACCATTGGTTGGTCAAGTTGCAGCGGGCTCGCCTATTTTGGCGCATGAGCATATTGAAAGCCACTATCAAGTGGATCCAAGCTTATTTAATCCATGTGCTGACTTTTTGCTTAGAGTTAAAGGTGAGAGTATGAAAGATATCGGCATTATGGATGGCGATTTATTGGCAGTACACAGAACACCTGTGGCAAATAATGGGCAAGTTGTCGTCGCGCGTGTAGATGAAGATGTGACCGTTAAACGTTTCGAAAAAGCGGGTAAGCAAGTACTGTTGCACGCCGAGAATGAGGCTTTTGATACAATCAAAGTCGACTTAGAACATGATCACTTTAATATTGAAGGATTAGCCGTTGGCGTGATCCGCAATGCAGATTGGATGTAATGATACACCTAATTACTATGGCTAGAGGCTTTAACCACTAGCCATATAAACAAAGCAAACACTTCTTAACTTCATTTTTAGTTTCCTTCCCTTGCTTAAAAAAAAGCGCTAACCCATAGATTTATAAAAAATTTATCTTAAATTTGACTTGCGTAAAAATTAATCGTTTACTAGACCTTAGTAGTAACCTTTGTTTTCTTATAGCTGTGTGCGGGCTTTGAAAACAAAACATAATAAAGAAAATGGAGTGATGCTGTAGTGCGTCGTGTGATCTAATCACATTAACTTTCACTGACCATTTCCTAACAACATAATAATAATTAGCAAAGGAGCGAGCATGAGGTTAGTTAAGCTATCCTTATGGTTACTATTGAGCTTTCCTTTTTTAGCAGTTGGGACGAGTCAATATAACTTACCTGTTGGGGTGACGGACATCAGCCGTGATGTCTATGAGCTCCATATGACCATATTTTATATCTGTTGCGTAATTGGATTAGTCGTATTTGCCGTGATGTTTTGGGCAATTATCCATCACCGTAAATCTAAAGGGGCAGTACCAGCCCAATTCCATGAAAGTACAAAAGTTGAAATTTTGTGGACAGCAATTCCATTTGTCATTTTGATTGCGATGGCTGTGCCGGCAACCAAAACATTGATTGCAATGGAAGATACCACAAAAGCGGATTTGACCATCAAGGTTACAGGTTCGCAATGGAAGTGGCACTACGAATACCTTGACCACGATGTGTCATTTTATTCAGTACTTTCTACACCGCGTGAGCAAATTACCAATCAAGATGAAAAAACCGAAACTTATCTGTTAGATGTAGATAAGCCACTCATTATCCCGAAAGGAAAAAAAGTACGCTTCTTAATGACCTCTGATGATGTGATTCACTCTTGGTGGGTGCCAGAGTTTGCGGTTAAGAAAGACGCTAACCCGGGTTTTATTAATGAAGCATGGACACGAGTCAATGAGGCGGGTATTTATCGCGGACAGTGCGCTGAACTATGCGGCAAAGATCATGGTTTTATGCCTATTGTAGTCGAAGTTAAAGAGCCCAATGAATTTGAACAATGGCTCGCAAATGCGCAGCTAGAAAAGGCGCAGGCCGCTGCTGCAGAAAAAGCATCATTAAGCGTCACGCTTTCCGAAGATGAGTTAATGACACTTGGTGAGCAAGTCTATATGGCAAATTGTGCCGCTTGTCATCAACCATCAGGTATGGGGTTGCCAGGTGTATTCCCTGCTTTAAAGGATAGTCCAATTGCAGTCGGCGATATTAAAGCACACATCGACATTGTTGTGCATGGTAAGCCTGCTACGGCAATGCAAGGCTACAGTAAAATGCTGTCATTAAAAGAACTTGCTGCGGTAGTGACTTACGAGCGAAATGCTTGGGGTAACAACACGGGTGATCTCGTTCAACCCAGTGACATTCAAGAATCAATGGGAGAAGCACAATAATGACTACAATAGCTGAATCTCATCATCACCATCATGCCCCAACAGGCATTAAACGTTGGCTATTTACGACCAATCACAAAGATATTGGCACGCTTTATTTGTTATTCGCGTTGCTGATGTTTTTAACTGGCGGTGCAATGGCGTTAGTGATCCGCGCTGAACTATTTCAGCCAGGGTTACAATTTGTTGAACCTCACTTTTTTAACCAAATGACCACTGTGCATGGTTTAATTATGGTATTTGGTGCCGTAATGCCAGCATTTACAGGGCTTGCGAACTGGATGATTCCAATGATGATTGGTGCGCCAGATATGGCGCTACCAAGAATGAACAACTGGAGTTTTTGGATACTACCATTCGCATTTTTTATCTTATTAATGTCACTCTTTATGGAAGGCGGTGGTCCTGCATTTGGCTGGACTTTCTATGCACCATTATCAACGACATATAGTAATGACAATACAGCATTATTCGTTTTTGCAGTGCACATTATGGGGATTAGTTCGATTATGGGGGCCATTAATGTGGTGGTAACCATAGTTAATATGCGTGCTCCGGGTATGACCTACATGAAGTTGCCACTGTTTGTATGGACTTGGTTGATCACTGCATTTCTACTGATTGCTGTCATGCCAGTATTGGCTGGTGCAGTAACAATGGTACTGACGGATAAGTACTTTGGCACAGACTTTTTTAATGCAGCTGGTGGTGGTGACCCTGTTATGTTCCAGCATATCTTCTGGTTTTTTGGTCATCCAGAAGTTTACATCATGATCTTGCCTGCGTTTGGGGTGATCTCAACAATTATCCCTACGTTCTCGCGTAAAAAGTTATTTGGTTATGCTTCTATGGTTTACGCAACGGCTTCCATAGCATTTTTATCTTTCATTGTTTGGGCGCATCACATGTTTACTACAGGGATGCCATTAGCTGGTGAGCTGTTCTTTATGTATAGCACTATGCTGATATCTGTTCCTACTGGTGTAAAAGTATTTAACTGGGTTGCTACCATGTGGCGAGGTTCAATTAGCTTTGAAGTGCCGATGCTCTTTTCTATTGCCTTTATTGTGTTGTTCACTTTAGGTGGCTTTTCTGGCCTGATGCTGGCAATTACTCCAGTCGATTTTCAATACCATGATACCTATTTTGTTGTTGCACACTTCCATTATGTTTTAGTTACAGGGGCTGTGTTCTCAATTATGGCAGGTGCGTATTATTGGTTGCCGAAATGGACCGGAAACATGTATCACATTGGTCTTGCAAAGACGCACTTTTGGCTGTCGTTGATAAGCGTCAATATTCTTTTCTTCCCAATGCATTTTGTTGGGTTGGCCGGGATGCCTCGTCGTATTCCTGACTATGCGCTTCAATTTGCTGACTTTAATGCATTGATCAGTATCGGTGGCTTTGCATTTGGTTTATCGCAGTTGCTGTTTGTTGCTGTGGTATATAAATGTGCTAAAGGTGGCCAAAAAGTCCCTGCGAAAGTGTGGGATGGTGCTGAAGGTTTAGAGTGGGAGGTTGCATCACCGGCACCTTATCATACTTTTTCTGAGCCACCGGAAGTGAAGTAATGAATAACGTAAAGCTACTTAAAAAATTAATTTTAACCAGCCTATTAATGTTTGCATTTGCTTTTGCACTTGTGCCTCTTTATGACGTTTTTTGTGATATCACAGGATTGAATGGCAAGCCAAATATGGAGCAAGCACAGGCTAGTGCTAACAGTGATGAGTCTCGCAGTGTACGTGTCACGTTTATTACACATGCACAAGCAGGGGCGCCATTTAAGGTCAAGGCAAAGCGCTACAGTGTAGACGTAAGCCCCGGTGAAATGGAGCGCATAGAATTTATTGCGCAAAATTTATCAAGTAGCGACAAAATAATGCAAGCCGTGCCCTCGGTAGCGCCGGGTCGTGCGGCTAAATATTTACATAAAGTCTCTTGTTTTTGTTTCAACCAACAGCCTCTGACTAGCAAAGGTTCTGCTGATCTACCCTTACTTTTTTACCTAGATGAAACTTTGCCAAATGATATTCATGAAGTCACTTTGTCATACACAATTTATGATATTACCGCAGACATTGAAGGAAAAGTTGCAAGCAACAGCAAAAGCGATGGGGAGTTAACAAATGAAAGCTCAATATGAAAAATATTATGTGCCAGAACAAAGCCAGTGGCCCATTGTCGGAGCCGTCGCATTATTCTTAATTGCGATAGGTTCGGGTTTAGCGGTAATGCAAACAGCTAAACAACAGGGTGGAGTTGGCTTTTATATCTTGCTGCTTGGGATTGCAGTACTACTTTATATGTTGTTTGGGTGGTTTAAAAACGTCATTGACGAGTCACAAGGTGGACTTTATTCAGCGCAAATGGATCGCTCTTTTCGACAGGGAATGGCCTGGTTTATCTTCTCAGAAGTAATGTTCTTCATGGCATTCTTTGGCGCGTTGTTTTATGCCAGAACCTTTGCTGTGCCTTGGTTGGGCGGGGAAAGCAATAATGCCATGACAAATGAAGTCTTGTGGCCCTCTTTTGAAGCCGCATGGCCATTGTTAAGCACACCTGGAGGTGGCGAAACGAGAGCAATGGGATGGCAAGGGTTACCACTGATTAATACTATGATTTTGCTTTTATCATCAATTACATTGCACTTTGCGCATACAGCAATGGAACAGGGTAAGCGAACTCAATTAAAAGCGATGTTAGCGTTAACTATTTTGCTGGGTGTAATTTTCCTCGGGTTGCAAGGTGAAGAATATGTTTATGCATATCAAGAGCTCGGACTTACCCTTGATTCAGGTATTTACGGTAACACATTCTTTTTACTAACTGGTTTTCATGGCATGCATGTTACATTAGGAACAATTCTATTGCTGGTGGTGTTTTTGCGGATTATGAAAGGCCACTTTAGTGAAGAAAAGCACTTTGCATTTCAAGCTGCGGCTTGGTACTGGCATTTTGTAGATGTGGTTTGGCTGTGTTTGTTTGTATTTGTTTATGTACTTTAAATATAAATACCAAGTAATTAGCTAACAGTATAAGGGTTGCTGTTTGGTGTAATGAAACCAAACAGCATCGCAAATAAAATAATCATCAAAACAATTGCAGAAAATAATACTCGTCGCCCAAGAAAATGGGACATTGAGTTGGGAGAAGCGTCGCTTTTAAGCATGCACACAAGTGCCTTAAACAAACTAAAAACGATGTAAAACAATAAGAATACGATAATTAATTTTATCAACATAAGTTGGAGAGTTTGCGTTATGCGGTTAACCCAGAATAGTGCAAAAAGCATCACTCTGCTAGTCTGTACAACCACAATTGCGTTAATTTGTACAAGTTTAGCTGTTTGGCAATATCAAAGGTCTCAGCAAAAATTAGATATTATCAATAAACTAGATAAGTTAACTAAACAAGGGGTATTGCCTTGGCATCAGCTTGCGAGTTTACCTCAAGACTGGGTTGCAACAGGGCTTAATGTATCTTTAGCAGGTGCATTGGCAGATCAATACTGGTGGCTTGATAATCGCGTAGTTAATAGACAGTTTGGTTATGACCTCATCATTGCTGTAAAGCCACTCAACTCTTCTCGTTGGTGGCTGGTTAATATGGGATGGTTTGCAGGGTCATATCAACGCGAAACGTTACCAGAAGTAAACCTGCCACAGCAGCTTTCTCTTGTTGGCATTCTCAAAGTAAGTGACTTTGAAGGGTTCAACCTAGCAAATAGCAGAGACGAAATTCAGCAAGGTCAGCGGTTACAATTTATATCTCCTCAATTAGCGTCTCAATTACTCGAACAAGAAGTTGCGCCCTATATTATTTATGCAAATGAGCAACATGCAGTAGGCAAGTACCATTATCAAGTGATCAATATGTCTCCAGATAAACATCGCGCTTATGCGTTGCAGTGGATTTTACTTGCTCTTGGAGCAGTAGTTGTAGGTGGTGCTATATATCGAAAAGGAGGTTCTAATGAATAAAACACTTTGGGTATTTATTCTATGTTTTATTGCCCCGGTAGTCTTTGCTCTGATGGCACTTAAATTTAGCTGGCTTGAACCTGCTCAGACAAACTATGGGCAGTTTCTAAATGATGAAAAAATCATCGCAAACTGGCCTGAAAATCAACACACCAAGTGGTCATTGGTGGCAATTAACCAGCAGGTGTGTGAAAAAGCTTGTTTGTCAAAGAAGCAGTTAATAAAAAATGTCTTTGAAGTGCTTGGCAAACATAATTTGTATGTAGGTGCCTATTCGCTTAACCAACAAAGTGACTCCCTTAAATTAAACGACTTAGTGTCATCAAAGGAACTTACCCATGATTTAGCTGAGCAATCTTTAACTATGAACTCTGATGCAATTTATCTAGTTGACCATCGAGGCTTAGTGGTTCTTGAATATCCAGTAACTTATCAAGAAAGTTCTGACAATGATATGAAACGAGGTTTAATCAAAGATCTCAAAAAGTTACTTAACTACAGTCGCAGCCGAGCGTAGGAGGTTGAGTGAAAAGTTATCATAAATTAGTTTTCTTTGGCTGTATTTTTGCCTTCATTGTTGTTGGGTTAGGGGCTTACACAAGGTTGAGTGATTCGGGGTTGGGTTGCCCTGATTGGCCTGGCTGCTATGGCTTTTTAACCGTGCCGAGTGAGGAGCATGAGTTAGCAAAAGCGGAATCCTATTTTCCCAGCTTAGAAGTCGATCAGGGGAAAGCCTGGAAGGAAATGATCCATCGCTATTTTGCGGGCATGTTGGGAATAATAATTTTGTTGATTGCTATCTTAGCATTTAAGCAACGCCAACATAAACTCGCACCGGTAAAGCTCCCTTTGCTGCTTCTGGTATTGGTTGTTTTCCAAGCAGCTTTAGGCATGTTAACGGTGACGATGAACTTACAACCGCTCATTGTAATGGGTCACTTACTGGGTGGTTTTTCAATCATTAGTTTAATGTTCTTGCTTTATATTCGATTAACATCAGAACGTATTCCTGGCGGAGATGCTGGTGCAAAGCCTTTTTATGGTTTGTCACTTGTCGCATTAGGTTTTATTGTATCGCAAATAGCGTTAGGAGGTTGGCTAGCAGCTAATTATGCAGCGTCACTTTGCGCAGACTTTCCGCTTTGTGGTGCAAACACGTTCGAACGTTTCTCATTTAGCAGTATATTTCAACTACCCGATGGCCATGCTACCTATGAGTATGGTGTGTTATCCGCTGAAACGAGAATGTCCATTCACTTTTTTCATAGGATTTGGGCTTTAGTTACTGCGTTCGTGGTGTTCTGGGTTGGACTTAGGATAATCAAAAACTGTTATTCAACGGCTATCAAGCATGCTGTTTACCATGTTTGGGCTGTATTGGTATGTCAGATAGCATTAGGAGTGAGCTTAATCTTAATGCATATACCGCTAAATGTGGCACTAATGCACAATCTGACAGCTGTTTTATTGCTATTGAGCAGTGTGCGTTTGGCTTACCTTTTAAGAAGCAAGTGCTAGGAGTAAATTATGACAACTAACGTTTTACAGCTTCAGCGCTCAGTAAGGGCAAAAATTCATGAGTATTTAGTGTTATGTAAGCATAAGGTAGTAATGTTGCTGGCATTAACAGCTGTGGTTGGACAAGGACTCGCGCCAAATGCTGAACGTACTTTGCTAGAGCAGATGATGACGATTGTTGGTATAGCCTTATTGGCGAGCAGCGCTGCGGTAATTAATCATATTGTCGATAGTGATATAGATAAAAAAATGCGTCGCACTGATGCTCGACCAGTAGCGACAGGCAGTATTTCTAATGGCCACGCATTCACATTCTCAATGATTATGCTAGCGGTTGGATTTTCCCTATTAGCACAATTTGCAAACTGGTTAACAGCATGGCTGACCATGTTTGCTTTAGTTGGGTATGCATTTATTTATACACTAGTACTGAAAAGAAGAACACCACAAAATATTGTCATTGGCGGCTTTGCAGGGGCGATGCCACCATTACTTGGTTGGGTGTCTGAAACAGGCACTATGTCTGCAGAACCTTGGCTTTTGGTAATGATCGTTTTTACCTGGACCCCCCCTCATTTTTGGGCGTTAGCCATTGATCGTAAAAAAGATTATGAAAATGCAAAAGTACCAATGCTGCCAGTAACTCATGGTATCGAGTTTACTAAAACTATGGTGTTACTCTATAGCGTGCTGTTAACTTTGGTATGCGTTTTACCCTTTCTAATTGGTATGTCTGGAAATGCATATTTAGTTGCTAGCTTAGTTTTAAACAGCATTTTTGTTTACCGTGCTTGGCAGTTAAAGTTTGCTCCAAAAGAGAAATCGGCGATTAAACTTTTTATCTATTCTATCTGGCAACTTATGCTACTATTTATGGCATTGTTTATTGATAAGTGGTTGATTTAAATGCCTCAAATCAAAGCTTTTTACTTTTCTTTGTTGTGTGCTGTGGTGCTTATTGGGTGTGGTCCAAAAGCGCCACCTGAAACGCATGCTTTGCTTTATCAAGAGGCGAGAGCGGTAAAACCCTTCATCCTAGAAAATCAGTTCGGTGAAGCTGTTTCAGAAGAAAATCTTAAAGGCCAATGGACGTTGTTATTTCTGGGTTACACGAGTTGTCCTGATATTTGTCCAATGACATTAGCAAAATTAACTCAAGTCTACGAAAAACTTTCCGATACATATCCCATTAATATTTGGTTTGTTTCTGTTGATCCCAAACGGGATGTCGTTGATAAGCGCCGACAGTATATTGATTATTTTAACCCAGACTTCACTGCAGTGTCGGCGGAGCACAAACAGTTATTTCCATTCGTTAGGAACTTAGGTTTAGTTTATGCCATTCATGACGATGGGGAGTCTGAAAATTACACTGTCGATCATAGTGCTTCGGTTACCTTGGTTGATCCTAGTGGCGCAGTTAGAGCGATATTCAAACCGGAATTTGCGAAAGGAAAAGTACCAATTATCGACCAGTCCAAAATTATTGAAGACTTGCACGCGATAATTGAATATTATTCTAGCGCGCTATGAATTATTAATTTCCTAACACATTAATTAGATTTAAATAATCGATAATATTTTGGCAATTTTTAATTCTGGGTCTACGCTTTATTTTAAGCGAACAAGGAAAGAAAACTATGTATCAGTTACCCGCCGAGCTTATCATAAACTCGGTCTCTGAGCTTAAAGAAACTCTCTTAGATTTGTTGTCGAAGCAATCGAGTATAGAACTTGATATTTCTCAGGTTACTCGTGCTGATACAGCTTCAATTCAATTACTCTGTTCGTTGCAAAAAAATCTAGCGGAAACTCAGCAGCAAATTACTTGGCATGGCAATAGCAATGCATTATTTGCTGCAGCAAAAACTTTGGGAGTGCAAGATTTTCTTGCCTTGTCAGAACAATAATTTGGGGTCTGTATGAAAAAGATTTTGGCGGTTGATGACTCAGCATCAATGAGACAAATGGTTGGTTTTACGCTTAAAAAAGCGGGTTTCGATGTAACAGAAGCAAAAGACGGAAGCGAAGCACTTGAAATAGCTAAAGGCGAAAGCTTTGATGCTGTGATTTCAGATGTAAACATGCCTGTTATGGATGGAATCACGCTTATTAGAGAGTTAAGAGCATTACCAGCTTATAAATTCACGCCAATGCTGATGCTAACGACGGAATCTGGTCTCGATAAAAAGACTGAAGGGAAAGCTGCAGGAGCAACAGGCTGGATTGTTAAACCTTTTAATCCTGATCAACTGTTGGCTGTAATTAAAAAAGTCATCCGATAAGCAGGAGGCGGCATGAGCATCGACTTAAGCCAATTCTTTGAGGTTTTCTTTGAAGAAAGCCTTGAAGGTCTGGATGTAATGGAATCTGAGTTGTTAAATCTCACACCTGGAGATCTTGACAATGAAACCATCAATACAATTTTTCGTGCCGCACATTCAATAAAAGGTGGGAGTGGAACATTTGGCTTTACGCATGTTTCCGACTTTACTCATGTTCTTGAAACTCTCTTAGATCAAATCCGCGAGGGCTCTCGAGAACTTACCTCTGAGCATGTTAATTTACTATTAAAATCAGTTGATTGCTTGCGTG
Source organism: Pseudoalteromonas piratica (assembly GCF_000788395.1). Lineage (NCBI taxonomy): Bacteria > Pseudomonadati > Pseudomonadota > Gammaproteobacteria > Alteromonadales > Pseudoalteromonadaceae > Pseudoalteromonas > Pseudoalteromonas piratica. Next base: position 533,365 of record NZ_CP009888.1, on the reverse strand, counting down.
AAATGCTCGGCGATTTACAAACAAATCAAGAAACTGATTTAACTAACGCCACTGAGCTGAAAGAAAAGTTTGAGCAAATTCTAGCTGGCGAAGAAGGCGTCTCAGAGCCGCAATCAAGCTCGCCAGAAGCTAATGATGTTGCTGACCAGCCCTCACAAAATGCATTAGACACGTACGAAGTTATTTTTAAACCTCAGCATCATTTATTCAAAACGGGCAATGAGCCTATTTATTTGATTGAAGAATTGGCTGAGTTAGGCGAAATAGATGTTGTTGCAAACATCGAGCTGGTTCCTGATATTCATGATATTTCTTCGGATGAATGTTATCTCACTTGGACTTTTTACTTAGAAACCAACAAAGGTGAAGATGCAATTAAAGAAGTTTTTGAGTGGGTTGAAGATGACGCTGAAATTAGCATTACACTGTGTGGTGGCTTATTCGGAGATGAGCCTGATGATGAAGTACCAGTAGTTGAAACAAGTGTAACTGAAGCAACGCAAGCTGCTGCAACAACAAAACCTGAAAACCAAAAAGACGTTGTACCAGCTGCGAGCAAAGGCGCTGCAAAAGCCGCTTCAACAGAAAGCACGTCAATTCGTGTAAGTATTGATAAGGTTGATTCGCTCATTAATATGGTAGGTGAACTTGTAATCACACAAGCTATGCTTACTCAGCTTGGTGAAGGTGAAATTACCGAAAATAAATTAATGGCCTTACAAGAAGGATTAGCTCAGTTGGCGCATAACACGCGTGATCTGCAAGAGAGTGTAATGCGCATTAGAATGTTGCCCATTAGTTTTGTCTTCAGCCGTTTTCCTCGTTTAGTGCGTGATACATCGCAAAAGTTAGGCAAAGAAGTTGAGTTAAAATTACTCGGCGAGCAGACTGAACTTGATAAGACAGTGATGGAAAAAATTTCAGATCCTATGGTGCACTTGGTGCGGAATTCACTGGATCATGGGTTAGAAACACCTGAGCTTAGAGAAGAAGCTGGTAAATCTAGAGTTGGTAAAGTTACGCTCAATGCCTTCCACCAGGGCGGTAATATCGTAATAGAGATTATGGATGATGGTGCAGGTTTAAATACTCAAAAAATTAAACAAAAAGCAATTCAAAATGGCCTAATTAGTGAAAGTGACGAACTGTCCGATGACGAGATTAACGAACTAATTTTTATGCCGGGTTTTTCTACAGCAGATCAGGTGAGCGATATTTCTGGTCGTGGTGTTGGCATGGACGTAGTAAGACGTAACATTCAATCACTAAATGGCTCTATAGAAGTGACATCAGAGCAAGGCATAGGTTCAACATTCACAATTCGCTTACCACTGACGCTAGCTATTTTAGATGGGCAACTTGTCACAGTTGCACAACATACCTACATTATTCCGCTTATTTCCATTGTTGAGTCGCTACAAATTGATTTAAAAATGGTTAATTGCGTTGGCGGCGGGCTAAATGTCTTGCGATTGCGAGATGAATACATTCCGATATTAAGGCTGCATCAAATATTTAACCACAGTGGCGCAATTGAAGACCTTGATAAAGGCTTATTGGTTATTGTTGAAAGTGATAATCAAAAAGTGGGACTGCTGGTTGATGACTTGTTAGCTCAGCAACAGGTCGTAATCAAAAGTCTCGAAGCAAATTACCAAAAAGTAGAAGGTGTTTCTGGTGCCACGATTTTAGGTGACGGCAGAGTCTCTCTTATCATAGATATCACAGGTTTAATCAAACTTGCTGGCCTTAAAAAAGCAGGTTCAACAGAACTTGCAATTGAGTCGATAGAAAGTGAGGAAGTTTAATGGAAGCCATTGTTGATGAAACCTTAGACTCATTAGAAGAACACCAAGAAGAAGATATTTGTCAATTCCTCACATTCATGATGGCGGATGAGGAATATGGTGTAGACATTTTAGCTGTTCAAGAAATTCGAGGCTGGGAAGAGATTACCCAGATCCCCAATTCACCAGCTTATGTAAAAGGCGCAATCAATTTGAGAGGAACAATTGTTCCTATCATCGATCTTAGAGCCCGTTTTGGTTTACCTCAGGTGCCTTACAGCTCTGTAACTGTAGTAATTGTCGTTAAAGTTGGTTTACAAAGCGGCGATAAAATAATGGGTATAGTGGTTGATGCTGTCTCAGATGTATACAGCATCTCAGAGTCAGATGCGCGTGATGTGCCTGACGTTACAAATACAGATAATACCGAATTTGTTCAAGGTCTTGTCAATGTCGGTGAAAAAATGGTGGTGTTATTAGATCTAAAGCGTGTACTAGATCTAACTAAAGATACTGAACCAAAAGAGCAATAATTCATCCTTAGATGAATAAATACAAATTGAACCGATGATGGAATGCAATCAAATAAGAAAGGGTGGTGATTGATATGTGGGGTTTTAGTAAAAAACCGAACACGGGTAATACAAAATCAGAAAGCGATCTCATTTTAGAGGCGCTCAGCCGTTCTCAAGCGGTTATTGAATTTAAGCCTGACGGAACTATTATCAACGCCAACCAAAACTTTTTGGCTGCGCTTGGTTACCGTTTAGAACAAATTCAGGGGCAGCACCATCGCATGTTTGTGCCAGCAAGTGAGGTAAATAGTGCCGAGTATAGCCAGTTTTGGTCCCGACTTTCGCGTGGTGAGTTTTTATCTGGTGAATTTAATCGCATTACATCCGATGGTAAGGAAATATGGATTCAGGCTTCATATAACCCTGTGCTTAACGAGCAAGGGGTTGTTACGAAAGTCGTTAAATATGCTTCAGATATCACGGCACAAAAAATGGCGGCTTCAGATGCCAAAGGTCAACTTGAGGCAATTAGTAAATCGCAAGCCGTGATCGAGTTTAACTTAGACGGCACTATCATCACCGCAAATGATAACTTCTGCAGTGTTATGGGCTACCGATTAGATGAAATAGTTGGTAAACACCATAGTATGTTTGCAGACGCTGATTATGCATCAAGCTTAGAGTACAAAGAATTCTGGCAAAAGCTTAATCGTGGAGAGTATTGTGCGGGTGAATATAAGCGTGTGGCTAATGGGGGCAAAGATGTGTGGATTCAAGCATCTTATAACCCAATTTACGATCCCAGTGGCAAGCCTTTTAAAGTTGTAAAATATGCCAGCGATATTACTGCCCAAAAACAAGCTGAGATAGCTTCAAAAGAGGCCGCAAATAGAGCAAACGCCTTAAAAGTATGTCAAGCAAATGTGATGATTGCAGACAATGATTTAAACATTGTTTTTATCAATGATGAAAACTTAAAAATGTTGAAATATCGAGAGGCATCTATTCGCAAAGTACTACCAAATTTTGATGCCAGTAATTTACTAGGGCAATGTGTTGATATTTTCCACAAAGACCCAAGTCATCAGCAGAAAATGTTAGCCGCACTGAAAGATGTTTACAAAACAAAAATCTCAGTTGATGAACTAACTTTTTCACTAATAGCAACACCTTGGCTAAGTACTGAAGGTGAACGTATTGGTACCATCGTTGAGTGGGATGATATTACTGATGAGTTAGCTGCGCAAAGAGCTGCTGAAGCGATTGCAGCTGAGAATTCACGAGTACGTCAGGCACTTGATACTGTTAATACCAATACCATGATTGCTGATGCAAGTAATACCATTGTTTATATGAACGATGCTGTGCTGGGCATGATGCGAAATGCTGAATCTGACATTAAACGCGACTTACCAAACTTTAATAGTGCTGCTTTGATGGGATCAAATATGGATGTTTTCCATAAAAATCCAGCCCATCAACAACATATGGTAGAGCGTTTAACATCAACCTACAGTACAGAAATCAACGTGGGTGGACGTACCTTTGCACTTACTGCAAACCCAATTTTCTCAGATGATAACGAGCGTTTAGGTACCGTTGTTGAATGGCTTGACCGCACTGCTGAAGTCGCCATCGAAAAAGAAATCGATCAACTTGTTTCGGCTGCCTCAAAAGGAGAGCTAGATTCTCGAATAGAGGAAACGGGTAAGCAAGGGTTTTTCTTAAACCTTGCTCAGGGTTTAAACAAGCTTGTTGAAATCTCTGAGGAAGTAATCAATGAAACCGCTGAAATGCTCGATGCAATGGCGCATGGTGACCTTACTAAACGAATTTTAAGTGACTACCAAGGTTCGTTTGATAAGTTAAAACGCGATGCCAATACAACTGCCGAAAAACTAACGGAAGTTATTGAAAAAGTGAGCGTATCGTCAAATTTAGTAGCCAGTGGTGCTGAGGAGATTTCTCAGGGGAACACTGACTTGAGTCAGCGTACTGAAGAACAGGCATCTTCTCTTGAGGAAACTGCATCCAGTATGGAAGAAATGACGAGCACCGTTCGTCAAAATGCTGATAATGCAAAAGTGGCAAATGAGTTAGCTAATGATACACAAACGAAAGCCAAGCAGGGCGGTGAAGTGGTCGAACGCGCTGTTGAAAGTATGGCTGAAATCAATCATTCAAGTAAGAAAATTGCCGATATTATCGGTGTAATCGATGAAATTGCTTTCCAAACAAACCTACTTGCTTTGAATGCTGCTGTTGAAGCTGCAAGAGCGGGTGAGCAAGGTCGCGGTTTTGCTGTCGTTGCTGGTGAAGTTAGAAACCTAGCACAGCGCTCAGCAGCTGCTGCAAAAGAAATCAAAGAGCTTATTCGTGACAGTGTTAGCAAAGTTGAAGATGGTACTCTGTTAGTTAACGAATCAGGAAGCACGCTGCAAGAGATAGTTGCATCAGTTCAGCGTGTAACCGAAATGATTGCAGATATCACAGTCGCTTCTGAAGAGCAAAGTTCCGGTATCGAACAAGTAAACAAAGCGATTACACAGATGGATGAAATGACTCAACAAAATGCAGCATTGGTTGAACAAGCTTCAGCTGCGAGTGAGTCAATGGCGGAGCAAGCAAATGGGATGCGCCAATTATTAAGCTTCTTTAATACTAATGGCGGCGGGGGTATTGAAACCCCTAGAATTGCTCAACGTCCAGCAGCTAAATCTGCGCCTCGTATCACTTCTCGCAGCGAGCGCTTGCAAATTTCATCAGTTCCTTCAGGTGATGATTTTGCTGACAGCAGTGAAGAGTGGGAAGAGTTTTAACTGTTAGTTAAGAGCTAAGTAAGTTTACTTAGCTCGCCTTAGGAGTCAGTGTGGCGAAGGAATTTTTACTAACAGACAGTGAATTCGAAACGATCGCGAAAATGGTTTATGACGCTTGTGGTATTGTACTAGGTAGTCATAAGCGCGAAATGGTGTATTCACGTCTTGCACGAAGAATAAGAGTACTCAATTTATCGAGTTTTGCGGAATACATCACATATTTAGAAGAATATCGTCGTGAAGAGTTTAGCCATTTTATCAACGCGATAACTACCAACCTGACGTCTTTTTTTCGCGAGCCTTACCATTTTGACTATTTGCGAGAAAAACTTATTCCACAAATATTAGAGCGTAACCGAAATACTAAACGAGTAAGAATATGGTCAGCTGGTTGCTCCACAGGAGAGGAGCCTTATACCATTGCAATGACGATAGCCGAACGGTTTCCTCCTTCTTGGGATGTGAAAATATTAGCCACAGATCTTGATTCTAATGTGTTGGCAAAAGCCAGTGCAGGAGAGTACGCAGAAAATTCAATAACTGGCTTAGACGAGACACTGAAAAAACGCTTTTTTTTGAGAAATAAACAAAGTGGTTTGTTTAAGGTCAGGCCAGAACTTAGAAAAAACATATATTTTAAACGTCTCAATTTATTGCAAGATTGGCCTATGAAAGGTGAATTTGACGTAATTTTTTGTCGAAATGTGGTTATCTATTTCGATCAGCCTACAAAAGAATCCTTGTTCCAACGTTATGCTGAAAAATTATGTTCAGAGGGACATTTATTTTTAGGTCATTCAGAAAGTATGAATAAATCACAAACACAGTTTGTCGCGTTAGGGAAGACAATGTACAGGAAGGCTTTTTGAAAACAGATTTTAAACAATGCCTTAGTGGTTTTGATCATATAAAACGCTATTGGGATAGAGGGCGTGATAGTGTTGTGGCCAAGATTTTACCTGGCGAAGTTTATGTGACAAAACAGAATGAACTGATATCAACGGTGTTGGGGTCGTGTATCTCAGCATGTGTTTATGACTATAAAATGGGCATTGGTGGCATGAACCACTTTATGCTGCCCGCAAATAATAATGCAGGGATTGATAGTTTAAGCTGCCGCTATGGTAACTGGGCCATGGAGTTTTTGATAAATGAAATTATTAAAAACGGTGGAAGCCGAGATAACTTCAAAATTAAAATATTCGGTGGCGGAAAAATTATCAAAGGCATGGGAGATATTGGAGAGGGCAATATTATGTTTGTCTCACAGTATTTAAAGAATGAAGGCTTTTTAGTTGAATCTCATGATGTTGGTGGCCCTTGGCCACGTAAAGTGTTGTTTAATCCAACATCAGGCAAGGCACATGTGAAAAAGTTACGCAGTATGCATAACGACACAATTCAGCAACGTGAGTTTAAATATCTTCATGAAATTGAAGAGCAAGATACTCATACTGACATTGAGCTGTTTTAGGAATGAAGATGATCAGGGTTTTAGTAGTCGACGATTCGCCATTAATCCGTGCAGTGTTGACAGAAGTGCTACAACAAGCGCAAGACATTGAAGTAATAGGTACAGCAAACGATCCTTACCAAGCTAGGGATTTAATTAAGCAACTCAATCCAGATGTGCTAACACTTGATGTTGAAATGCCCAAAATGGATGGCGTCAGTTTTTTAAAAAACTTGATGCGTTTAAGGCCTATGCCTGTGGTAATGATTTCAACGTTAACACAGCAAGGTGCACCAGTTACGCTCGAGTGTCTAGAGTTAGGTGCTGTCGATTTTGTCGCAAAACCAACACAACAAGTTGGCGACAAACTACTTGATTACGCTCAAATTCTTCATGAAAAAATTCGAGCTGCAGCAAAAGCTAAAGTACGCAGTTTGAAACCAACTAGTTCGAAAGCGCCCAAACCAGTTATTGGTAATGTCGATAATACTAAGCTGGTGGCTATTGGTGCATCAACAGGTGGCACAGAAGCGATAAAAGAATTATTAACAGGTTTACCTGACTCTTTTCCACCTATTGTTATCACGCAGCATATCCCACCTGTTTTTTCCGCATCGTTTGCAGAAAGAATGGATCGCTCTGTTGCTTTAAAGGTAAAAGAGGCAGAAGACGGCGAGCTAATTAAGCCGAACCACGTTTATATTGCACCTGGTGATTATCATTTAGCTGTAGTTGGCGTAGCGGGGAGCTTAAAATGCAAAGTAATGCAATCGCCACCTGTGAATCGTCACCGTCCAGCTGTAGATGTACTGTTTAAATCGATCGCAAAACTCGAGTTAGGCAACAAAGTCTGCGCGTCGATATTAACTGGTATGGGAGCCGACGGTGCTGCGGGTTTACTCAAACTAAAAGAGTTTAATGCCTATACACTGGCACAAGATGAAGCATCGTCAGTTGTTTGGGGAATGCCGCGTGCAGCAATTGAATTAGATGCTGCACAACAAGTGTTAAGTCTCGATGCATTTGCTGCTGAAATTACCAACTGGGCAAAAAAATAATCAACAACCCCCTTTTGTGATTATGGGGAAATAACAAAAGGGTGAGATAGCCAATAATAGCGTCCTGGTTTTGCCTTACTTGGTGCAGTGCAGTTATAGCGTGTACGCCCTTTATTAAGCTCCTTTTCAGCTTGTATCTCAACTTGGTTGTCACTAAGCCAAGTTATTTTTGCCCTATTGCCAGCAATAAAACAGTTAAATTGCCCTTTGTTAAAATCCTTTTCTAGAAATGACAATTTGAGTTGTGGTTTTGTGTTGTTAGTGACCGATTTGGCGTTAACTTTAAAGCTAAAAGGTAAGCTGGCGATTTTTGTTTTTAACGTTGCTAAGTTAGCGTAAATCCCAGATGCAGGAAAGCGCGGTACACGGGTAAGGTCAGTGTGAAGGCCAACCGCACCAGAATGTTGTCCTATTCCTACAAACCCCAGTTCAGTCACTATTTGCTGTAAAGCTTGATTAAACTCCCCATATGGATAGGCTAAATATTTAAAATTATGTCCTATTTCTTGCTTAATTCTGAGCTCAGAGTGGGTGATGTCTTTGCGTACTCTTTCTTGCCATTGTAAAAATGACTCATCGTTTTCAATAACATGAAGGTAATCGTGCTTGGCGCTGTGGTTAGCAATAAATGCCCCTTCTTTGGCTAAGGCTCGAAGTTGCTGCCAGCTCATCACGTAGTTTTTTCCCTCATCAATAAGTTGAGGATTGACAAAAATCGTATAAGGATAATTAAAGCGTTTTAAAATAGGCGCGGCTTGTGTGAAATTATTTAGGAAGCCATCATCAAAGGTGAGGGCAACTGTTTTGTCAGGTATACTCTTTTGCTGCTTTATTGATTCAATGATTTGTTGCAATGGCACGACTTGGTAACCATGCTCTTTTAAGAAGCCCAAATGGTCACTAAATTCACTTTCAGACAAGCTTGTAACTCGTGGTAAAGTTTCTGAAACATGATGATATTGCAAAATGACTGCTGCCTGAGCAAGGCCAAAATACAAACTTAAAAATAGTCCAAGGCATAAATGAAAAACTTTTTTACTCGCCATAAATCTTTCCATATCGGATTGTTAGTGCTTGCGTGGCCAATGATTTTATCAAACATTAGTGTACCACTACTGGGTTTGGTTGATACAGCCGTGATTGGTCATTTAAGCGAGGCGAGCTTTTTAGCCGGTGTTGCACTGGGTAGCATGGTTATTAATTTGCTGTTTTGGTTAGCCGGTTTTTTACGTATGAGCACAACCGGTTTAGTGGCGCAGGCGTATGGTCAAAATAGTCCTCAAGGCTTGATGCAGGAACTTAAAGGTGCTGCTTTTTTAGCGATTATCATTGCCACAATACTATTACTGTGTAGTCCTTTTATAAGTCAGGTAATGGGTTACTTTCTGTCTGGCAGTGAGGCTGCAATTGGGCATGCTCAAACCTATTTTAATATTCGAATCTATAGCGCCCCTGCTGCGTTATTAAATATGGTTATTTTAGCGTGGATGCTAGGTACCCAGTTTAGCAAAGGCACTCTTCTAATTGTGTTGGTGACGAATATCACTAATATTATTTTAGATGTACTTTTTGTGGTGTTATTTGAATGGCAGGTTGAAGGTGCTGCAATGGCATCGGTTGTAGCTGATTATATTGGCTTATTTGCAGCGCTCATTTTATTAAAAGTGCGTTTTATCAAGCACTCATTGTCGTTTGCTGCTTTGTTAAAGGTGCCTTTGCGAGGCATGGCTCGCTCTTTAAAGTTAAATCGTGACATTTTTATTAGGTCTTTATTTTTGCAGCTGTGTTTTGCTTTTATGACCTATTATGGCGGTATTCTTGGTGATGTTACTCTTGCTGCCAACGCGGTATTGCTGAATTTCTTATTGTTAGTTAGTTTTGCGCTTGATGGTATTGCCTATGCAGTAGAAGCTAAAGTAGGCCAAGCAAAAGGGCGCAAAAAAGCCCAGGCAATTCATTTGTGGGTGGTAATAGGGCGCTTTTGGGCATTTGCTTTCGCTTGCCTTTATAGCCTTGTATTTATAGTGTTCGGCTCGATTATTATTGGATTACTAACCGATTTGCCAGATGTATTAAGCACTGCAGAAAACTATTTAATATGGTCTATTTTACTGCCACCTATCGCTAGCTTTTGCTTTTTATACGATGGTGTTTTTGTTGGTTTAACCAGAGCAAAAGAAATGCGCAATACCATGATATTTTCTGCGTTGGTGGGGTTTGCTGGAGTGTTTGCTGTGAGCTACCAATGGGGGAATCATGGTCTTTGGTTAGCGATGACCTGTTTTATGGCATTAAGAGGCCTAACGCTTGCTAAAAAATATCACGATGCTTGGCGCTCTCGTCAGCTTTTGCAATAACTTGCGAAAACCGATTAGCAAAAATGCCCAAATACCCGTAAATTGCAAAGTAAAGCGAAATTGGTAGTAAAAGCAACCCGCCAATTTGGAAATAATGACTATTAAAGTAACCGTAGACAATAAGTGATGCTGCAATAACAAATAAGCCTAAACCGCTCAAGAAACGCTTTAGGCTTATTTTGGGTTCATTACCAAGTCGGTAAATAACCTGTTTAAACTTAATAATATGAGTGCTCGCCAGATTGGTGTTCAGTAATATCACGAACACCTGTGATTTCTTCGAACTTAGCAACCATTTGAGTTTCTATGCCATCTTTCAATGTCACATCAATCATTGAACAGCCGTTACAACCGCCACCAAATTGCACAACAGCAATACCGTCTTGCGTGATCTCAACTAAATTAACCTGGCCACCGTGGTTGGCTAGTTGTGGATTGATTTCAGTTTCAATCATATGCTGAACACGCTCTTGAAGGCTTGCGTCATCGCTCAGTTTTTTCGCTTTTGCGTTTGGTGCTTTAAGAGTTAGCTGTGAACCCATCTTGTCTGTTACGAAGTCGATGTCTGCTTCCTCTAAAAAAGGTGCGCTTTCTTCATCAACAACTGCATCAAAGCCATTAAAAGGTAGCTTGATATCTGTTTCTTCAATTGCATCAGCCGGGCAATAAGAAACGCCGCACTCAGCTTGTGCCGTACCAGGGTTAACTACAAAAACGCGAATATTTGTGCCTTCAGCTTGATCCGCGAGTAACTTGGCAAAGTGGCTTTGTGCTGCCTCAGAAATGGTAATCATAATTCGACCTATACCTGACTAATTTACTTGGTTTTTAGTATATCACTTTTTTTGTTTGCTAAAATAGTGGCGGACGTTGAAAAATAGTTTTAACTGGTCTTATTTTTTTGCACCTTCAACTTAAAGCTGTGGGTTTGTATGTCAAAGCTTGGTAGTTTTATATGCTTAAAATTGCACTAACTATAAATCACTCATCATTATGGCATCACTATGAAAAAGCTGTATCTTTTACTAATCTCAGCCTGTTTGGCACTTCTCAGTTTGCAGAGCTCAGCAAAGAGCTTAGACTTTTATTTTGACGAAAAAATTAACTTCGACCCTGCGATACCCACACCGGAATCTGTTCTAGGTTACCAAGTAGGTGATTGGCATGTACGTCATGATCAACTCGTCACATATATGCAATTTCTTGCTGAAAAGAGCGATCGCATTAGCATTGAAGTGATTGGTTATAGCCATGAACAGCGCCCGCTTGTGTTACTAACTATCACTAATCCTGCAAGACTGAATAATATTGATATGGTGCAAAAACAGCACTTATCTCAATCACTATTAGGTAAAAAAATTGAGCAAAACTCGCCAGTGATAACCTGGATGGGTTATAGCGTACACGGCAACGAAGCAAGTGGCAGTAATGCGGCGCTTCTAGTCGCATATTACCTAGCAGCAGCTCAAGGGGAGAAAATAGAAAAGCTACTTGATGACACTGTGATCTTACTTGATCCGTCTTTAAATCCGGATGGCTTGGCGCGCTTTTCACAGTGGGTAAATAGCTATAAAGGTAAAAATATCTCGGCTGACCCAAATCATAAAGATCATAACGAGGCTTGGCCAAGTGGTCGTACTAATCACTATTTTACAGATTTAAATCGAGACTGGTTGTTACTTCAACACCCTGAATCACGTGCGCGAATTGCTAAATATCACCAGTGGATGCCGCATGTCTTAACTGACTTCCATGAAATGGGTCCGCACAGCACCTACTTTTTCCAGCCGGGAATTCCTTCGCGAAAGTTTCCGTTAACACCAAATGAAAATGTTGAATTAACACAAGAAATTGCGACTTTTCATGCCGCCGCACTGGATCAACAAGGCGAGTTGTACTTTACGGAAGAAAGTTTTGATGATTTTTATATCGGCAAAGGATCAACCTACCCAGATATTCATGGCACCATTGGTATTTTGTTTGAACAAGGTAGTGTACGAGGTCATAAGTACGAAACAATAAACGGGCTTCGTGAATTCTATGATGCAATTAAAAATCAGTTAACGACATCACTTTCAACGTTCGATGCAGTGGTATCAGGAAAAAGTAGTTTACTGACTTATCAGCAACGTTTTTACAAAGACAATGCCAAATTAGCATCAAAAGACAAAGTGAAAGGGTACGTGGTTGCTTCTGGCAAAGATAAGTCTCGTTTTGAGGCGTTCTTATCGCTATTACATCAGCATCAGATAAAAGCTTACCCACTGAGTAAAGAGGCGACAGTTGCGAAGCAAATATTCGATGCCAATAGCAGCGTTTATGTTCCGCTAAATCAGTCACAATATCGACTTATTAAAGGTATCTTTTTAGAGCAAACTAGTTTTAACGATAATACCTTTTATGATGTCTCAGGTTGGAACCTTGCACACTCATTTAATTTAGAGTTTGCCAAAGTTAATTCAAACCGCGGCGTTAAATACCAAGCGCAGGCATGGCAACCTGAAGCACATCAAGAAAATCAAGAATTATCAAAAAATTATGCATTTGTGTTTGAATGGCATGATTATTTGGCGCCAAAACTGCTTTCACAGTTGCAGCAAAATGGTATTGTGGCACGTGGTGCTATGAAGCCATTTACAGCATCAACCACAAACGGTGAACATGCATTTTCAGCTGGCTCAATTATTATTGCTAAAGGACTGCAGCAAGACGCTAACTGGTTCAAAAAACTACAAACATTAGTGCGTAAATCCCCAGTAAAAGTTCACCAAATTACATCAGGATTGACTTCGAAGGGCATTGATATTGGTTCACGTAACATTGTGCCTTTGAAAACACCCAAAGTGTTGCTTGTGGGTGGACAAGGCACCAGTCAATATGAAGTAGGGGAAGTTTGGTATTACCTTGATCGTTACTTAGATATTGCAACTACATTAGTTGATTTAGAGCGCTTGAAGCGTATTGATTTAGCTCCCTATACTCACATAGTGATGACAAATGGTAGCTTTGCATCAGTTTCAACAAAAACAGTCGACAAGCTTAAATATTGGGTTCAACATGGCGGTGTTGTATGGGCGCATAAATCAGGTGCTAAGTTCCTAGCGGATAAAGGAATCTTAAAGGCTGAATACCTCTCAAGTGATGATATGGCAAAAGCGTTTCCAACTGATAACTTAAGCTATGCGGATAAAGATCGCTACCATGGCGATAAACGCATTGCAGGTGCGATTTTTAATGCAAATATAGACTTAAGCCATCCATTAAGTTTTTCATATGAACGAAACACTGTACCAGTTTTCAAAAATAACACCTTCGTTTTAAAACCAAGTGCAAAACCTTTTGTTAATGTAGCAACGTATACTGATGCGCCTTTACTAGCAGGGTTTAGTCATGAAAAAAACAATCAACAAATTTCAGGTAAGGCAGTGGTTTTAGCCCATAACTACGGCAAAGGAAAGGTGATTGCAATGTCTGATAACCCTGTGTTTAGAAGTTACTGGTATGGCACCAGCCGCCTGCTCAGTAATGCAATTTTTTATGGTCATACAATAGACTCAAAATAGTAATTAATAATTATGGGGCTATATGCCCCATAATTATCCTCTATAGGACTGGGCGCTAATTGCAACAACCCACACAGACACTTCTCTAACGCCTGCGTTTTTCAGCAATCTCGCTAATTCATTCACAGTATTACCCGTTGTGATGATGTCATCTACGATAGCAACATGCTGATATCTCGTTAATAAATTACAATTAAATGCGCCCCTAACATTACTTTTTCGATCTCGTTTATTAAGCTCGCTCTGAGCTTTGGTTCGTCTTGTACGTATCAAAGAATGTGTATCGATAGGAATGTTAACGCCTTGCCAAATTTCTTCACTTTGATTAAAGCCGCGACGAAAATCCCTTAGCCAATGCAGGGGTACAGGCATGATTACGTCAGGTTGTTGCCAATTTTTAAAACGTTTGGCTGCGAGTAGTTGCTGCTTGATTAATTGTCGAAGGGCATTAATGTAAATAAGCTGTTTATTGAATTTAAGCGCTTTAAGCCACTGTGAGGTTGGGTCTTGATACCAAGTGACTGCAAACAATGAATCGAACTTTGGTGACTTCAACAACTTATTAATATCGGGTCGATGGAGTAAATTAGCAGAGTCTTTAAATGTAATGCGTTCAATATCGGCAAGACAAAAGCGGCATAACTTTGCCGGGTGACGTAATCGCTCTCGACAGCATAAACAGGTATTAGGCAGCGCCCAATCTAATAGGCTTTTACAAACATTCATACAGGATTTCCATATCACTTACTGTTAGTATAGCGAGTAAATTGTTAAGCGAGGAAAATCGGTGGCGAATGTTGTTTTATTGCATGGTTGGGGGATGAACCAAGGCATTTGGCAAATGCAAAAAGAAGCACTTGAAAGACAAAGCGAACACACAATTAATGCGTTAAACCTCCCCGGCTTTGGTGGTAGTAAGTTTGATTCTGATAAATATCAACTTGATGCGGTTACTCACCAACTTGCTGCAGAAGTTGCTGAGGGTTCTGTTTTGGTTGCTTGGTCACTCTCTGGTTTAGTCGCTCTCAAAATGGCTCAGCTTTACCCTGAGAAAGTTAGGCAAATTATACTCATTGCATCCTCACCCTATTTTGCATCAAGTGATGGTTGGCGCGGTATTGAAGGAAAAGTGCTTGATACATTTATGCTGCAATTAAGAGACGATCATAAGAAAACAGTTGAGCGTTTTTTGGCAATACAAGCAATGGGCAGTGAACATGCGAAACAAGATATAAAACAAATTAAATCACTGCTTGCACAATATCCTGAAGCGCAACAAGTTGCGCTCTCTGGTGGGTTAGAGATTTTGAAAAAAGATGATTTACGTTCGCTTTTTTCACAAATTGCACAGCCAATTTCAGGGATTTTTGGGCGCTTAGATTCTCTGGTGCCGGTAAAAACGGTGGCTAAAATGAAGCAGCTTAATACCAATTTTAAGGCGGATATTTTAACCAAGGCCTCTCATGCTCCTTTTATCTCTCACCCAGATGAATTTACTAACTTACTGTTATCGCACATAGAAAAGTAATCTAATTGTAAGGCGGCAAATTATTGCCGCTCAAACTTTATTTTGTGTGAATTTTGAGCGATACTATAGCTATCAAACGTGTTTTTATTGAGGGTGCTTATGGACGTTTCAAATAACTTGGGCTCAGCATTTAATGCTGGTGTACAAGGTTTGCAAAGTGCATCGGATGGTATTACAGAATCATCTGTCAATATTGCCCGCGCTCAAACAGAGCGAGAAAATGTTGAACGCTCTGAACCTGCGCCTGAAACACGCGAAGCGCAAAGTCAGCCGGTTAATGTAACTGAAGAACTCGTTAATTTACGTGTAGAACAATTTAATGCTCAAGCTAATACGCGTTCAATTCAAACTGCTGACGAAGTGCTTGGTACTTTAATAGATGTGAGAGTGTAATTTCTCAACCCAATGAATATTGTATCAACTTACCCTAACATTAGCCTGAATACGGCTAATGTTCACACCGAAAATGCTCGTCGTGACAACCAGTTGCGAGATTTGGTTACGCCAGCAAAGCAAGCTGAGGCTTCAGCTACAAATCCGCGTTTAGCTGCAGAGCAAGACAAAACGCGTCAACCTGGCTCTAGTCAAATTGCGAATCAAGAAGCGCTTGATAACCGCAGTGAAGACACCACAAAGATCACTGAGAAAAAGCAACAAGATCAGCAGGAGCAACAAAGCCAACAACGTGAAGAAGAAAAGCAGCAGCAACTGGAGCAAAAAGAAGCACAAGCACTCGCGCAACTTAAAAAGCGTGACCTTGAGGTGAAAGCTCATGAACAAGCACATGCTGCTGTAGGTGGACAATATGCTGGCAGTCCAAGTTATGAATACGAACGTGGCAGTGACGGTAATAACTATGCAGTTGCAGGTGAAGTACCAATAGACATCAGTGAGGTGCCTAACGACCCTCAAGCAACGATAGAGAAAATGCAGCAGGTAAGAGCGGCTGCTTTGGCACCACAAGAACCATCTGGTGCAGATCGTGCCATTGCTGCTGAAGCAAACCAAAAAATAAGTGAAGCGCGCGCTGATCTTAATGCTGAGTTAGGTGAATTTTTTAAGCCTAGTGAGAATGTTGAAAAAGCGACTGACAACACAGCAAAGTATGACTTTAGTGATCGCAGAGATTCAGAAATCAACCAAAGAGCAGAACGAATAGCTAAATTTTATCAAGCTGCTACATCGCCATTTGAAAGGCCGAATTTAGCGAATTACGCATAAATTAGATTATTGATATAAACAAAAAACCGCACTCAGTGCGGTTTTTTATTATTTTTACTAGCCTAATTTACTTTTTAAGCTTGGCAAACGCCTCTGCAAATGCGTTACCCATTGCAGCATTGTTATTTTGCTGAGGTTTCGCTTTTTTTGCTGGGGTTTTAGTGGGTTTACTGGCTTTAGTTTTGCTTGGTGCTTGCGCACGCACTTCTTCATCTAAACGCATAGTGAAGCTAATACGTTTACGTTCTACATCCACTTCTAGCACTTTAACTTTTACAATATCACCTGCTTTTACGACTTCTCGAGGGTCAGAGACGAATTTATTAGTTAATGATGAAATATGCACTAAACCGTCTTGATGAACGCCAACATCGACAAATGCACCAAAATTAGCAACATTTGATACAACACCTTCTAACAGCATACCTGGTTTTAGGTCGGCAATTGTTTCAACGCCTTCTTTAAAGCTTGCTGTTTTAAACTCTGGGCGCGGGTCACGACCTGGTTTATCTAGTTCAGCGATAATGTCTGTAATTGTAGGTAAACCGAACTTATCTGTTACATAATCACTAGGGTTTAACGATTTTAGCAGGGTCGAATTACCAATTAATTCTTCGACAGCTACGCCAGTTTTCTGAGAAATGCTTTTCACAACTTCATAAGCTTCAGGGTGTACTGCAGAACCATCGAGTGGGTCTTCTCCTTCATTGATACGCAAGAAACCTGCTGATTGCTCAAATGCCTTAGGGCCTAAACGCTCAACTTTTTTCAATTCTTTACGAGAATTAAACATACCGTTTTGGTCACGATAACTAACGATATTGTAAGCGAGTGTTTTATTTAAGCCTGCCACACGAGTAAGCAACTGTGCGGATGCCATGTTTACATCTACACCTACAGCGTTTACACAATCTTCAACAACCGCTGTTAGGCTCTGACCTAACTGGCTTTGTGATACGTCGTGTTGATATTGGCCAACACCGATTGCTTTTGGTTCAATTTTTACTAACTCTGCAAGAGGATCTTGTAATCGACGGGCAATTGATACTGCGCCGCGAATCGATACATCAAGGTTTGGGAATTCTTCGGCGGCTACTTCGGATGCTGAGTACACTGATGCCCCCGCTTCACTTACCATAATTTTACTGATCTTAAGATCCGATTCTTGTTTGATCAACTCAGCCACGAGCTTATCGCTTTCACGCGACGCCGTGCCATTACCAATCGCAATAAGCTCAACTTTATGTTGGCGGCATAGTTGGCTTAGAGTACGTAATGATTTATCCCAGTGATTTTGTGGAGCATGAGGGTATATGGTGACACTGTCGAGTAGTTTACCGGTTTTATCTACAACCGCGATTTTACACCCTGTTCGCAAGCCTGGATCGAGTCCTAATGTGGTTTTAGCGCCAGCTGGAGCAGCCATTAATAAATCATTAAGGTTTTTTGCGAATACATCAATCGCACCTTGTTCCGCAACTTCTCGGATCTTACCCAGAAATTCATTTTCTAAGTGAAGTGCGAGTTTAATCTTCCAAGTCCATTGTGCTACTTGTTTAAGCCAAGGGCTAGCCAAAACGTCGAGCTTATAATGGTCTGCAATGATGCGAACACATTCAGCATTACCATCTTCTAAACTTGGATCTGGGTTAATCGTTAAGCTGATAATGCCCTCATTGCGAGCACGAAGCATAGCAAGGGCGCGGTGAGATGGAATACGACTAAGTGCTTCACTGTGTTCAAAATAATCTTGGTATTTTGCACCGTCTTTTTCTTTACCGGTAATTACTTTGCTTTCAATATGGCCGTTTCTTTGCAGCATGCCTCTTAGTTTTGCAAGTAGCTTTGCGTCCTCGGCAAAGCGTTCCATTAAAATAAATTTAGCACCATCAAGGGCTGCTTTGCTGTCTTCAATGCCTTTTTCAGGGTTAATAAAGTCATTAGCTGTGATGTCAGGATCAAGCGTTGGGTTATCTAATAGTAGATCTGCTAATGGTGCTAAACCAGCCTCTATGGCTATTTGACCTTTAGTTCGGCGCTTTGGTTTATATGGCAGGTATAAGTCTTCTAATTCTGTTTTGCTGGTGGCATTGTTGATGTCGGCTTTTAGCTCGGTGGTCAGTTTATCCTGCTCATCAATCGTTTTTAAAATAAACGAACGACGTTCTTCTAGTTCTCGTAAATAACCAAGACGCTGTTCTAATAAACGCAGTTGGCCATCATCTAAACCGCCAGTGACTTCTTTTCTGTAGCGGGCTATAAATGGCACGGTTGCACCATCATCTAATAATTGTGTTGCAGCAGTTACTTGCTGCACTGAAGCATTTAGCTCATGAGCTAATTGATTAGCAATAGCGTTCATTAAAAACCTTTAAATCGGTAAATACGGGTGGTTTATGGGTTGAGAGACCACACCAGAAAATAGTTTTATAAATATTGCCTATAGATCTTGTATCTAAACATAAATTTTTCAATCATAAGCGACAAATAAATTGTGATACCTAGTTATTTAACTATGAGAAAACCACCCAAGCAGACATTTCCTAAGCGTTCTAATTATATTACACGTAGCGGCTATGATGAACTAGAAAGAGAGCTACGTTATTTGTGGAAAGAAGAACGCCCCAGAGTGACTCAAGCTGTATCCGAAGCAGCAGCGCTAGGTGATCGCTCAGAAAATGCGGAATATATTTATGGAAAAAAGCGACTTCGCGAGATTGACCGCCGAGTACGCTTTTTAACAAAACGTCTTGAGCAATTAAATATTGTTTACCCAAAAGCTGAACAAGCAGGTAAAGTTTTTTTTGGCGCACATGTAGAAGTAGAAAATGAAGAGGGTGAGGTGTTTAACTACCAACTCGTTGGTCCTGATGAGTTTGATGTAAGTCAGGGGAAGATCAGTATTGATTCACCATTTGCACGGGCGATGCTAGGTAAACAGCAAGACGATGAATTCGAGTTCAATAATGCTGAAGGCGTAACACTCTTTTTTATTAATTCTATTCATTACGATGTGGCTCAGTAAGAGTTTGTAATACCTAGTAACACTCTTATTTTGCCTAATTTGACAAAAATTATTTATAGTAGGCATATAGCCAAAGAAAAATAACAGAAGAATGAAATCATGGGACAAGAAACAACAAAAATACTGGTAGTCGATGATGACATGCGTTTACGTAGTTTATTAGAGCGCTATTTAGTTGAGCAGGGCTTTATTGTGCGCTCTGCGGCAAACTCGGAGCAAATGGATCGCTTATTAGAACGAGAAAACTTTCATTTAATGGTATTAGACTTGATGTTACCTGGCGAAGATGGTCTTTCTATTTGTCGTCGTTTACGTCAAAAAGAGAATGACATTCCCATTGTAATGCTAACGGCAAAAGGTGATGAGGTAGACCGCATTATTGGTTTAGAACTTGGTGCTGATGACTATATCCCTAAACCCTTTAATCCTCGAGAGTTACTTGCGCGTATCAAAGCTATTTTACGTCGAAGAGCAAGTGATGTACCTGGTGCGCCTGCGGCAGAAGAAAATGAAATTCGTTTTGGCCAGTTCTCACTCAATTTGGCTACGCGAGAAATGACGAAAGGTGATGAAACTATATCGCTTACAAGTGGTGAATTTGCTGTTCTAAAGGCATTAGTGTCACATCCACGTGAGCCACTAAGTCGAGATAAATTAATGAATTTAGCGCGAGGTCGCGACTACAGTGCGTTAGAGCGAAGCATTGACGTGCAAGTATCCCGTTTACGACGCATGATTGAAGAAGATGCGGCAAACCCTCGCTATATACAAACAGTGTGGGGCTTAGGCTATGTATTTGTGCCTGATGGCAAAGAATAGGACATAAAAAGCCTAGATTATGCGTATTTTTCCACGTAGTGCATTTGGCCAGACCGTCTTCTTGGTAGGTGCACTGCTGCTCATAAATCAAATTGTTTCTTATATCTCGGTAACTCTTTACGTTGTAAAACCTTCTATCGAACAAGTGAACCTGATGCTGGCTAAACAGGTGCGTACTGTTTTTATTGGGCATAACGATGGTGTGGAGATGCCTCATGATGTGGCTGAAAAGTTTTATTTAGCGACAGGCGTTGAGGTCATGAGTGAACGTGAAGCGATGCGAAACGGCTTAGAGCAAGCCAGTGAATACCCTTATCTTTCGCGCGTTATGTCAGAGTATTTGCAAGGTGAAGCTCGCGTACGCATCAGTCAAACTGATATTCTTGTGTATTGGATTGAACCCCCTCAAGCCCCCGGCTATTGGGTCAAAGTTCCTTTAGTTGGTTATCAAGAAGCAAACGTTAAAGTTCTGACGTTTTATCTAGCCTTTATTGGTGTTTTAAGTGTGCTTGGTGGGTGGTTATTTGCAAGCCACCTTAACCGCCCATTAAAAGCCATGCAAAAGGCCGCCAGTAAAGTAGAGGTGGGCGACTATTCGAGCCAGTTACCTGAACAAGGCTCGATAGAAATGATTGAAGTAACACGGGCATTTAATCAAATGTCACGAGGCCTTGCTGCGGTAGAAGAAGACCGTCGATTGTTAATGGCAGGCGTTTCCCATGACTTACGCACCCCGTTGACACGTATTCGCCTTGCGACTGAGATGATGTCTGAAGATGAAGACTATTTGCGTGAAGGTATCATCACCGACATTGAAGATATGAATGCGATCATAGATCAGTTTATTGAATATCTTCGCAATCATAAATTAAGTGATTTAGCGCCGGATGATATTAACGCATTGGTATCCGAAGTGGTTGCTTCAGAACAAAAGCAAGGACGAGAAATTAACTTTAATGCTAATGAAGCGTTACCAAATATTCCTATTAGTCATGTAGCGATGAAACGTGTAATAACTAATATGATTGAAAATGCGCTACGTTACAGTGAAGAAGATGTCTCGGTTATCACTCAGTTTTCTGCAAATAAAGAATTTGTCGAAATTCTTGTGCAAGATAAAGGACCGGGCATACCTGAGCATGAATTAGAGCGAGTGTTCCAGCCATTTACTCAAGGTGACCAAGCACGAGGGAGCGAAGGAAGTGGCTTAGGGCTAGCGATTATCAAGCGTATTGTCGATATGCATCAGGGTAAAGTGTCACTGCGCAACCGCGCTGAAGGGGGCTTAGAGGCAAAGGTTAGCTTGCGCATCCATCTTAGTAGCTAACCTCTAGTGGTGCCTGATGACATAATTTTTATATCAGGTTTGTTAGGCACCATAAATTTGCTCTGCAGTGTTAAATAATACCCACGATGTGACAATGTATTTGTCATTTGAAACCGGAATACAGCCTCTATGAGTGTGGGTAAAATATGCAGGTGCAATCACCATTGAACCTTGTTTAGGCTTTATTTTCTTGTCTTGATAATAGAATTCTGTCTCGCCACCTTCTTCTACATCGTTTAAATAAAACATAAACAATAAAATACGGTGCAAACTATCGTTATGCCCCTTTTGCGGATAAACCTCACTATGCCAATATGGGTAGCCGCCTTCTCCAGCTGTATATTTCTGCGCCTGGATTTGACCTAGACGAAAAAGCTGTTGCACCAGAACGGGTAATTGAGGCTTGCCAACTTCTTCAAAATTTTCAACAGTTAAGTCGACGGGTTGTTTAGTTTTTGGGTGGTACACTTTTAAACCAAATGCGCCAATTAATGCAAAAAAGTGCTCTTCAAAATACTCAAATATTTTTTCCGTGGTGCTTTGAAGAATATGTTGAAGTTCAGGTTGATATTCAGCGTGTTGATTGAGGTATAAATCTTGGCTGTTCTTTTTACTAAGATCAACCCCCCCACTGGTTGTACCCTGTGCCAAGAATGGGCTGTTATTAAATTTCGTGATGAAATCATCACAAAACTCTTTACTTAATACGTTGTCATAAACCCGAATAAAATCCTGCATTGGTGACCTTTTATTATTGTTTTAATTGTGAATAAACATAACTATAGTGAGCATCTGATTTAGTTTATGAAGCTCAATACTTATGTTTAGTGAAACACTTATGCCGCGCTTTAGCGAAACAGATGCGCTAGGACATATTAATAATACTGCGCTACCGGTTTGGTTTGAAGCCGCTCGTACCCCTTTTTTTCGTTTTTTTACACCGGACCTTGATTGCAACAATTGGAAGCTAATCGTTGCCAAAATAGAAGTCGAGTTCAAAGGCGAGTTATTCTATGGTCAAGAAATTACCATAAATTCGAGTATTAGCCGTATTGGTAATGCATCATTTGTCATCTACCAAGAAGTGTATCAGCATAATGAGTTGTGTGCGGTTGGGCATGCCACCATGGTGCGATATGACTTTGCGAAAAAACAATCAGTGCCACTTTGCGATCAAGAGCGACACGATTTAACGCAACACTTAAAGTAAATTAATTTGCTTCCATTGGAAATGCGGGGGAAACACATTGTTGAACCGTAAACTGGAAGCCGTAAAACGTATCTTCAGCTTTATTAATATGTAAAACCTCGTAGTCGTTTAACTCGATGCTGCGTGTTCCCTCTGGGTGCTTACAGCGAGAATAAATATCAGCTTCAAAGTTGTATGCGAATTGTGCAATCAAACTTTTAACAATACTGCTGTGTCCGGTAAAGTTAATATTAATTACGCCAGAGACGTCATCTTTGGCATTATCTTGTTGCTGCTCGATAGGTTTTTCTTGTTCAGTTGGTAATTGAGTCGGTTGTTCTGAGTCTACAGCAGCGAGCGCTTTGTTTATTTGCTGTTCGCCATCTAATAAAGCCATTAGCTGAAAAATAACAGCGAAACTTGCGACAAAGCGTATGCTATTCGTGAATAAAGGGTGTTCGCTTTTTGAAAATAGACGCACTAATTTAATACCAAAAGGTTTTAAAACAAGCAGCAAGAACAAGTAAAAAGGCATCGCTATTTGAAATAACAAAAGTGCAGCCAAACTAATACCAATCACCCAAACAGGTAAAATTAATAGCAGGGCAAAGTTGTGTGTATAGTTGAAATGGTTTGCTGAAACACCGGTTACTTCATTCACGACAGCGGCACTTAAAGCGAGCGCAAAATTAGTGATTGTTGCGTAAAACAAAAGTATAAAGGCTTTGCCCGCTAAACTGTCCCATGCTCTCGCAAAACGAGGCCAGAACTCTAAGGTTAAGCCTATTAATGTGAAAAACGCCGCAACTTGCAGACCGCCAAACGGTAATGCTAGAAGCAAAAGCGCGCCACTATAAAGCTTTTCGGCAGTAGTTAAAGATTGCCATAAGTTGGCAATCTTTAACTGAATTTGTTTAAGCTTTGGCTGGTTTTGACTAATCAGTTCCATTGTGTTGTCACGAATGATTTTTAGCTATTTATAACATTCCTTTAAGGTAACGGCCAGTGTGAGAGACTGGGTGTTTAGCAACTTGCTCAGGCGTACCCGCCACTAAGATTTCACCACCGCCTGAACCACCTTCAGGACCTAAATCAACGATCCAGTCTGCAGTTTTGATTACATCAAGGTTGTGCTCAATCACCACAATGGTATTACCGTGATCACGCAGGCGATGCAACACAACCAATAGTTGTTGAATATCAGCAAAGTGTAAGCCCGTTGTTGGTTCATCAAGGATATATAAAGTTTTTCCGGTATCACGTTTTGATAGTTCGCGGGCTAATTTAACGCGTTGAGCTTCACCACCAGACAAAGTAGTTGCTGATTGCCCTAAGCGAATATAACTCAAGCCAACATCCATCAGTGTTTGTAACTTACGTGCAATAGCTGGAATTTTGTCAAAGAACTCACGGGCATCTTCCACCGTCATATCTAGCACTTGGTGAATGTTTTTACCTTTGTAGAGTACTTCTAATGTTTCACGGTTGTAGCGTTTACCAGTACACACATCACATGGCACGTATACATCGGGCAAAAAGTGCATTTCAACTTTAATTACACCATCGCCCTGACACGCTTCACAGCGTCCACCTTTAACATTAAAGCTAAAGCGCCCTGGTTTATATCCTCTAGAGCGGGCTTCTTGCGTGCCCGAGAATAGTTCGCGAATAGCAGTAAAAATACCTGTGTACGTAGCAGGGTTTGAACGTGGTGTACGTCCAATAGGGCTTTGATCAATATCGATGACTTTATCGAATAAATCCATACCAGTAATTGACTTGTATGGTGCAGCTTCTGCAGTCGTTGCGCCATTAAGTTCAGTATGAGCCACTTTGAATAGGGTATCGTTAATTAAGGTTGATTTACCTGAGCCTGAAACGCCAGTAACACACGTCATTAAGCCAAATGGAATTGAAAGGTCGACACTTTTTAGGTTATTACCGGTAGCGCCTTTCAGTTCTAACCATTTATCTTGTGGTTGATGGCGTGTAGCGGGGACTTCAATTGCTTTTGTGCCCGAAAGATATTGGCCAGTTACCGACTCTGCGCAGTTAATAATATCGTCACGTGTACCTTCAGCAATAACTTGGCCGCCATGCACGCCTGCACCAGGACCAATATCAATAATATGATCTGCGGCACGAATTGCATCTTCGTCATGCTCAACCACAATCACAGTGTTACCTAAATCACGTAAGTGCGTTAGTGTGGCGAGCAATCTGTCATTATCGCGCTGGTGTAAACCGATAGAAGGTTCATCTAACACATACATTACGCCAACTAGGCCAGCGCCAATTTGACTTGCTAATCGAATGCGCTGTGCTTCACCACCTGAAAGGGTTTCGGCACTGCGCTCTAAAGATAAATAATTAAGCCCTACATTCACTAAGAAGGATAAACGATCGCTGATTTCTTTTAAGATCTTTTCGGCGATTTTGGCTTTTTGTCCGCTAAAACTTATTTCACTAAAGAATTGCTGTGCTTCACCAATGCTCATTTTTGTAACTTGCGGTAGATTGGTGGTGCCAACAAAGACATTCCGCGCTTCTTCGCGCAAGCGCGAGCCACTACAACTCGGGCAGTCTTGATTAGTTTGATATTTAGCTAGCTCTTCACGTACCGAGTTAGATTCGGTTTCTTTATAGCGACGTGCCATATTATTAAGCACACCCTCAAATACATGATTGCGCACCACAACATCGCCGCGATCATTACGGTATTGGAATTCAATTTGGGTGCGGCCAGAGCCATTTAAAACCACTTTTTGTGCATCAGCAGGCAACTTTTCAAAAGGGGTTTCTACGTCAAATCCATAATGATTTGCTACTGCTTGTAACATTTGGAAATAGTAAAAACTCCGTTTATCCCAACCGCGAATTGCACCGCCAGCAAGGCTAAGCTCGGGATTTTGTACTACACGATTTGGATCAAAATACTGGCGAATACCTAAACCATCACAGCTCTGACAGGCACCTGCAGGGTTGTTAAATGAGAATAAACGCGGCTCTAACTCGGTCATCGCATAACCACAGCTAGGGCAGGCAAAGTTAGCAGAAAATATAATCTCGTCTTTTTCTGGCTCATCCATGTAAGCGATTTGCGCAACACCGTTGGAAAGTTCAAGCGCTTGCTCAAATGATTCAGCTAAACGAAGCTGCAAACCATCTTTTACTTTAATTCGGTCAACAACGACTTCAATGGTGTGCTTTTTGTGCAATTCTAATGTAGGAGGATCAGAAAGATCGCATACTTCACCGTCGATTCGTGCTCGAATGAACCCCTGAGCTGCTAAGTTTTCAAGTAGCTTTATGTGCTCACCTTTACGCTCTTTTACTACGGGGGCGAGCAGCATGACTTTAGTGCCTTCAGGTAATGCCAATACTTGGTCGACCATTTGACTAATTGTTTGTGCTGCGAGTGGTAAGTCATGGGTTGGACAACGCGGTTCACCAACACGTGCAAATAACAATCTCAAGTAATCGTATATTTCAGTAATGGTACCTACGGTAGAACGAGGGTTATGTGAGGTTGATTTTTGCTCGATCGAAATGGCAGGCGATAAACCTTCAATATGATCAACGTCAGGCTTTTCCATTAACGATAAAAATTGACGCGCATACGCAGAAAGCGACTCAACATAGCGGCGTTGACCTTCTGCATACAAGGTATCAAATGCCAATGATGACTTACCAGAACCAGATAAACCTGTAATAACAATCAGCTTATCACGAGGAATGGTTAAGTTAATGTTTTTTAAGTTGTGCGTGCGAGCGCCGCGAACCTCGATATGTTCCATTCTTTTCCTATCGTTATAGCGAACAGCAATACTGCGTTTAGTATTGCATTATATTGTATAAATATACAGCCTTATATGAACTGTATTTCTTTCGATATGTAACTAAACTTAGTTAAGCTAAAGTTCTGTTTTTGGATCACCTTTGTTGTTTAGAAAAACTGTTTTAATCGTTTCTTTGTTTTTTTCACAGGTTACTTTTGGTTGTGAAATTACTATACGCTACGAGCGATATGGTGTTGAAAATCAGGCCGGTGAACCTGCAAGGTGGCATGGACTTGATGTTGATTTTGCCAAGGCACTTCTCGCAAATACTGATTGCAGCTATCGCTTTGTTGAGCTGCCATGGGCAAGAGCATTAGGTGGATTAAAGGCAGGTTTAATTGATTTAATGCTAAGCGTTTCAAAAACAGCAGAACGCGAAAAGTACTTTTATTTTATTGGTCCGCAAAGGCAAGAAACCATTGTTTTGGCCATGAATCGAGAGAATGCTTTTACAATTAATTCGCTAGAGGATTTATTATCACTGCCAGCCCCTGTGGCGGTTCATCGCGGCGCGTATTATGGCGAAACGTTTGAAAAGTTGCTGCAATCTAACCCTGAACATTTTATTACTGTAGTAGACAATAAAACCAAGCTTGATCTGCTAGCGCATAAAAAGATAAGCGGATTTTTGGAAGAAAAGGGCAACTTAATTTATCAAAAAACATTTAACCCAAGCTTTTCTCATATCTATATTGATGATTTTGTAATTAATAGCACAGATGTATATTATGCATTTAGTAAACGCTCACTAAATCAAGCACAGTTAGAGCAATTTGAACGCATTTTTCGCAGTAGTGAATATCAAACAAAGCAACATAAAATTTTAGCCAAATACGGGTTAGAATAACCAACTCAGTTTGTGGTAAACTTGCCGCCTTAATTTTCAAATAACTATTTGCTAAACCGTTAATGTCAGCTTCTTCTTTAAATGCCCTTGAAAAACGCACGGCTGTCTCGCTTGCCAGTGTATTTGCATTTCGCATGCTTGGTTTGTTTATGCTCATGCCCGTTTTGGCAATTTATGGCACTGAGTTAGAAGGCTTTTCACCTTTATGGATTGGTATTGCAATTGGTGCTTATGGCTTAACGCAAGCACTATTACAAATTCCAATGGGCTGGTTATCTGATAAATTTGGCCGCAAACGCGTGATAGTCGCTGGCTTAATTATGTTCGCGATTGGCTCAGTGATTGCGGCAATGGCTGAGTCTATTTATACCGTTACTTTGGGCCGTGCATTACAGGGCATGGGCGCGATTGCTGCTGCAGTACTGGCTCTCGCCGCTGATTTAAGCCGAGACGAACAACGTCCTAAAGTTATGGCAGTAATAGGCATGTGTATTGGTTTAAGCTTTGCTGCAGCTATGTTATTAGGCCCAATGATCGCCGCTTCTTTTGGTGTAAGTGGTATATTCTGGCTAACTGCCATACTTGCTGTTATTGGTATTTTTATTGTTTTGACCATAGTTCCAACAGCCGTAAATCGAGCGCCAAAAGGTGATACATCGGCCTCCCTCAATGACATTAAAAACTTAATTAAACATCCCCAATTAGTGCGTTTAAATATCGGTGTAATGCTACTCCATTTAACACTCACAGCGGTATTTGTGGCCTTACCTGCAGAGCTCATTAAAGATGGCTTAGCAGCAGAAATGCACTGGCAGCTCTATATACCAGTGCTATTGTTGGCATTTGTATTTATGGTGCCTATGATGATCATTGCCATTAAAAAGCAAAAAGAGAAAATGGCTTTTTTAGCGTCAATTGCCCTAATTGTTGCCAGTTTAATGAGTCTCAGTTTGTTTGGCTCAAGTGCAGTCATAATTGGTATTTGCATGTTACTCTATTTTATTGCATTCAACTTTTTAGAAGCCACTATGCCTGCATTGGTTGCGCGCATTTCTCCTGCAGGTCAAAAAGGGTCTGCAATGGGGGCGTTTAGTTCTACGCAGTTTTTAGGCGCCTTTTTAGGCGGAATAATCGGTGGTTATTTTGCACAAGTGAGCGATGCCCAGACAGTATTTGCCGCGGCAACCTTGGTTGGGGTAATATGGTTTGCTATAGCGTGGGGAATGGAAGTACCACCGAAAAGTAAGTTGATAAGCTTACTCACTGAATTACAAGGTGATAAAGATAATTTTGACCCTGAAAAAGCAGCCGAAAAGCTAGCAAATGAGCTTGCAGACTTACCGGGTGTGTTAGAAACAACAGTAGTACTTGAAGAAAATCGTACTTACTTAAAAGTAAAAGAATCAGAATTCGATTTGCAGCAAGCAAAACTTGTTGCAGGAATAGTTTAATTAAAGGAGACAGACCATGGCTCGTGGTATTAACAAAGTGATCCTAGTTGGTAATTTAGGCCAGGATCCAGAAGTGAGATATATGCCAAACGGTAACGCAGTAGCAAATATCACACTTGCAACGTCTGACAGTTATAAAGATAAAAACACGGGTCAGTTAGTCGATAAAACCGAATGGCACCGAGTGGTGTTTTTTGGCAAGTTAGCTGAAGTAGTGGGTGAGTATTGTCGTAAAGGCTCGCAAATTTACGTTGAAGGTAAATTGCAAACACGTAAATGGCAAGATCAGCAAGGTCAAGATAAGTACACAACTGAAATAGTTGTGGATGGCTTTACAGGTCAAATGCAAATGCTAGGTGGCCGTGGCGAAAATGCCGGTGGCAATGCAGGCGGTGGTTTCCAACAACAAAACCAGCAGCAATCAGGTTTTGCTCCTCAGCAATCACAAGGTTTTAACCAAGGTGGTCAACAGCAACAGGGTGGCTTTAACCAGCAACCTGCACAGCAGCAGTCAGCGCCGGCGCAACAATCAGGCGGTTTTGCACCACAGCAAGGTGGTCAGCAACAATCTGGTGGTTTTGCGCCACAGCAACAATCAGGTGGTTTTGCTCCTAAGCAAAATGCACCGCAAGGCGGCGCATCAAACCCAATGGAACCACCAATTGATTTTGATGATGACATTCCGTTCTGATCAATAAGATTAGTTAATAAAAAAACCAGCAGCATGCTGGTTTTTTTATATCTTTTGCAATGGGAGTTAGTTGAAAATTCGCTCAAACCAGCTCTTTTTAGTCGATGGATTAATTTGATCTAATACGTCATTCAGATCATTGACTGTTAATTCAACTAGCTCTGAAATGCTTGAGCTATCAGAAGCCATAAAACCAGAAGTTTCATGATGAGTTGCAGTGATAACTGATTTATTTTCTAATGCGATAAGTTTGCTATAAAGCGAAGTAGTTGGATAACCAGTAAATTGGTTTTTGATTCTTGAGGTTTTAATTTGACCAAATAAAACACCATCTACCTTAAGCTCCTTGGCAAGTTCAAACATCACTTTCTGAGGAAATTCGTTATATTCTTTTGTTAAGTTACGTTTATCTAACTCAAGCCTAATGTGATCAGGTGTATAAACGATAACTTTATCGCTTATAGCAAACAACCTATCTAATTCCATTTCAACAGCGTCAGCTTGCTTGCCTTCAAAAGGTGCGATAGCAATAGCTTGCCAATTAGCATTGATATATCTGTTATTGATTGGCGTTTGTGAACACGCTGAAGTTAATAGAATGAAGGTAATTAATAGTAGCTTTTTCATGTTTATCCATATCATGAGTAAGAAATAATTTTGATACTAACAAATTACTTCAAACCGCACCAAGCGAAATAAAAGCTTTGTTCATTTGATTCACAATCAAAAGCTTAGCAAGTAATTAATGCAAGACTACCGAAATTTATACCCGCCCAACCTGTTTTTATAAAGTTGCGAATATTTTGGTGATCGTCACCTGTGGGGTGTTGCAATACATCAATGCGGTAGTAATCGCCGAAGCAATGAAGGGTTTGTTCTTCGCTTAAGTTATTGAGCTTTGCAAAGCTGAAAATTTTACAGCTGCCCGCATTTTCACCTGCGTTATTGGTGAGCTTTCCATTAGTAAATGTTTGTGGTGTATAGCTGTAGTGGTTTTCAATTACAGCCATTACTTGTTGAAACGTAACGTTTTCAGGGGATGTATTTAATTGATCAAGTAGAGTTTTCAGCGCCATAATACTTAACGTAAATTGTAAAAGTCACACTATGCAGCTTATTGTAATCTGAGTTAAATATTTTTTAGCTATTTGATATTTTGCTGTTTTGAGTTGCTTGAGTTACTCTTGGTGGTCTAACCAGTTTAGTGTGAGAGAACAATGGCTAATAAATTAAGCAAACTTGTTAGTAAAGTTTACAAGTTACCAAAATCAACCCATGAGTTTTTACTAACGAAACTTTTCACCAGTCAGGTGAAATTTGCAGCTACTGCAAAATTAAAAGTGAATCAAATCAGCAATCAAGAAGTTGTGGTTACACTGGCAAATAAAAAGCGTGTGCAAAATCATATTGGTGGGATTCATGCTGTGGGTGCAGCTTTGGCTGCAGAGTCTGCATCAGGCATTGTTTTCGGTATGAATGTACCTGATAGTCACTTGCCTTTATTAAAGTCAATGACGCTTGAATATAACAAACGAATGCAAGGTGATATTAAGGCAACAGCGTCTTTAAGTGAACAAGCAATAGCGGCAATTAAGAGTCAAGACAAAGGTGATGTTGTCGTGCCTGTAGTATTAACAGACGAAAGCGGTGAGAGCCCAATCAACTGTGAAATGCGTTGGGCATGGGTAGCTAAAAAACGTCGTTAATGCATTTGATTTGATAAATAGCTTTTTAATGCATCAATGTTCAGAGGCTTAGCATATAAATAACCTTGTTCAATATCAATTCCCAGTGATTGAACAATGCTGTGCTGAGCCGCAATTTCAACACCTTCTGCAACGGTTAATATATTGAGGCATTTAGCAATGGCTGCGATTTGATGCAACAACGCGGCATCTTGCTCTTTTTCGTGAATATGTGTAATAAAACTGCGGTCTATTTTTAACTCATGAATAGGGTAATCGCGGATTTGAGATAGAGATGAGTACCCTGTGCCAAAGTCGTCCAATGAAATAAGAAAACCGTAGGCTAATAACTCTTCAAATAGTCCTTGCACTGCAGTTTTATCCTCGATAAAAATTGACTCAGTCACTTCTAAAATGATGCATTTAGGTGAAATCTGATAATGCTCAACGTGGCGCTTTAAAATATCAAATAAAGGCGTATACATCAGTTGATAAGCCGACACATTTATCGATAGGCTTATTTCCGTATGTTTCAAATGCTGCACATAATCATATAACGCTTGTTTTATAACAAACTCCCCAATACTAGCAATCAGTCCAGTTTCTTCGGCGATTGGGATAAAACTATCGGGTGGCACCATGCCTAGCTTTTTACTTTGCCATCGTATCAGTACTTCAACCCCTTTGACGGTCCCTTCTTTGTTAGCTATTTGAGGTTGATAAGTTAGGTAAAATTCTTCTCGAACAATGGCATGCTTTAACTCGGTTTCGATATCAACACGGCTGTGCAGTTGTTCTGCTAACCCTTTGTCAAAAAAGCAGTAACGATTTCTCAGCTTTTTTGCTTCAAACATGGCAATTTCAGCATAAATCTCAGCGGTTTGCGGCTCAACATGTTGATCTGCATGGTAGATACCTATGCTTGCAGTAATCGATAGTTGTAAGTTTTCAAAAGTCATAGGTTGTTGAATTGCATCAAGAATATTGCGAGCTAATGCACTACTTGTGTCACGCACATTTGATTGTAGCACAACAAAAAATTCATCCCCTCCGGTGCGCACTGGCAGGGCGATAGAGTTACAGCAATCGGACAGACGTTTAGCAACAATTTGCAGTGTTTTATCACCTATATGACGACCAAATCGGTCATTAATATACTTAAAATTATCCAA
Source organism: Pseudoalteromonas piratica (assembly GCF_000788395.1). Taxonomy (NCBI): domain Bacteria; kingdom Pseudomonadati; phylum Pseudomonadota; class Gammaproteobacteria; order Alteromonadales; family Pseudoalteromonadaceae; genus Pseudoalteromonas; species Pseudoalteromonas piratica. The sequence continues at coordinate 501,019 of NZ_CP009888.1, read as the reverse complement.
ATCAACGCACATTAAGGTGTAATGATTTTGATTATGTACTTGCTCATGCACTAAGGTGTTGTCGAAGAAATAGCGATTAGCTAATTGAGTGAGTTTGTCAAAATTTGCTTGCTGATGCAGCTTGTTTTTATATCTCAAATCAAGACGGTATAAATGGCGTGTTATCAGGAAGCTGATAATAATTGCGATCATGCAACAAGCGCTGACCCATGCGGCAAACTGGCTTACCTCGGTATAAATTGCTTTTAACGGTAATCTTACAGCAACAAAGATATTAAATGCAGAGTTATAAGAGATGCCTACACGGACATTTGGAATGCCTTTAGTACGGTTGGTATAAATTGTAATGCCGTCATCTTGTTGGTAAAGATCAACGGTTCGCCCAGTAATTCGTTTTACGCTTTTATTAACATAGTCAACAAATGCTGTCGGCATTTGACGACTGTAAGGCTTCGGTTTTTTACCATGTAATGACTTGGGCGAAGTATGGTAGATACTCCAGTATTGATGCCTAACAGCTGTTTTTTGTGTGATTAAAATCTCCATATTGGGCTCTAATAGATCGTAACGCCAAGGGTTATGTTGAGAATTTAAGTCAACTTCAACAGTCATTAATATCGGGTGCTCACTGCTATCAATTTGCGTCAAATAACTGATTGGCATTCGAAGCGTGCCGTCATCCGCGACAAAATAAGGCACACTAATAAATAGTTGGTTGGTTCGCAGTTGTTGCTTTATACCAAGCTCATTTATCGTGGTAACGTTACGCTTTGACTGTGATGAGTTAAGTATTGGAGTTAATTCATGCTGTGTATTTAGATGGTAAAATTGCACAGTGAGATAGTCGGGAAAATTGTTAAAGGTAACGTGCTGAATGTTTGCTAAATCGTTGGCACTGAAGTTTTTTGGTAGGGTGGATAGCATTTGTTCCGCCATACTAAAAACAACAAGATGTTGCTCTAATTGAGTGACGGCAGACGACATAATGAATTCTGAATGGGCTTTAATCTTTTCATCTACTTTTGCCATATGATTTTGGAAGTGCATCACAATAAGTGATGTCGCAAAGACAAAAAGAAGTGCAACAATAATAATGAATAAGCGGCCCAAGAAAGAGCGATAAAAGTGCTTTACCTCAGATAAGTCGTACATAAATACTAACAAACATTCCGTTGTTCAACTCCCGTGTTAAATAGATGAAAGTAACGCAGTATAACAATATATAAAGTGTAAACTCTGTTTCAAATCAATTTAGCGCAAGGCAAAAATAAAATAGCCTACTACCATTTATAAAATAGTTATTTAGACTTTATTAATTTTTGAATAGCCAAGCCACAAATAATGAATCCCAAACCAATTATTGTTGCCGGGTGAATCGCTTCACCCAAAAAAGTAAAGATAAATATAAGTGATAAAAAGGGCGATATAAATATTAAGTTGCTTACACTCGCAGTGTTTTCAGCTTTTTTCATTGCCATTAACCACAACACAAACGTAATTCCCATTTCAAATAACCCGACATAAGCGGCGGCCAACCAGGCTTTAACTGTTGGTATTTGCCATGCATTTTGCCAACTAAGAACGAGGGCAATAAATGGTAAGCCGATAGAAAAACAGATAAATAAGCTAATTACTGGCTTATCCGTATTCTTAGTACTAAAAATCCAATATAGCGCCCAAAGAAGCGTGGATAATAGCGCAAGACCAACTCCCAGCGGGCTTTCAAAGTTTAATTCGGTAAATTGACCCTTTGTGCTAATAATCAGTACACCTAAATAAGCAAACATTAGTGCGGCAATGTCGGTTTTTCGAAGGCGTTGTCCGAGCATTGGCACAGCTAGCAGGCTTAACGCAATTGCCCAAGTATAATTTAGTGCTTGGGCTTGTTGTGCGGGTAGCAGGTCGTATGCTTTAAACAGAATTAAGTAATATAAAAATGGGTTGAGCACACCGAGCTTTAAGTACAGTAAGGGTTTGCTCAAAAAAGCTGTTTTTACGTATTGGTAATCACCATTCACGAGCAAAAAAATTGCCAAAAACAACCAGCTAAATGCAGAGGCATAAAATACTAGCTGCAATGGTGTTAGCTGCATTAATGCGAGTTTAAATGCAGTGGCAACAGTCGACCATAAAAAAACTGCTGACAAGGCATATAAAATAGCGTGTTTTTGGTTCTTTAGCATTTGTGAAGCGAATTAGGAGTTAAAGGGAGTAAAGTATCTGTATATTTTATAACATGCTGAATGCAAAGTTGGTTAAATATGCCGATCTATATCGTTATTAATATGTTAAAAAGGCATTTTAATATTTTAGTTGATGCCACGCCATCACCTTTGCTACTTATAAGCCTTTCTTTTGCTTGCAACTACACACTTTATTGAAAGAAAGGTGTGCTGGCTCTCAAGGCTAGCTAAGTTTTATACAATCACGTATACTTTTTACGTTATGCGAATTTTATATTTAATGCTTATTTTCAGTATTTTTCTAAATCCACTTGCGGCGAACAGTATGCAAGGGGAGGAAATGTCGTGCGCTGAAATGCATCAAGTAGAAAAAAGCATGGAAAGTTCAAATCACAGTTGTTGTGATGACAGCCAAATGCAGCAAGAAATGGCCAAACACGATTGCGAAACCTGTAATGATTGCAGCGCAAAATGCCATACCACATGCTTTGTCTTTTCAGTATTAGCCTTCTCAGAGCCAATAGCAAAAGAGCTCGCGTATCTCACCATTGGGCTTTCAAACTACCCAACACCACTGCAAGTTAGCATTATACCACCAATAGCTTAATTCAATATTTTAAGCCGTATTTGCCAACGTCAAATACACCTTATTTATTTGAATTGAGAGTTATATCTATGAAAAATTTATTCATTATTTGCTTAGCGCTTTTTGCAAGCCTGAGTTTTGCAAATGTGTCATCACCTAACTTGGTAAATGAATTGACACAATCACCCGCTAAAAGCACCAAGTTTGTTTGTCCAATGCACAGCCATATTGTGAAAGATCACCCAGGCAAATGCCCCATTTGTGGTATGGACTTGGTGGAGCTTTCAGCACCTGAAAGTAGTGAAGAGGTTGCTATTTCAGTGTCAGGGCATACTCAGCAGAGCATGGCGTTAACTAAAGCACCCGTTGAGCGCTCTACTTTATGGCGTTTTATTGAGACCTTCGGCAAGGTTGAGTATGACGAAAATGGCCTAACCCATATTCACCCAAGAGCAACGGGCTGGGTTGAAAACCTACAAGTAAAAACGTTAGGTGCGCGCGTAAAAAAAGGTGAGTTACTTTATGAAATTTATGCGCCTGAGTTAATCGTTGCTCAAGACGATTATTTATCCCTGCTTAAAACAAATCCAACCAATAAAGGCCTGAAAGAGCGAGGCCGCACACGTTTACGTTTATTAGGTATGTCTGAAAAACTAATCGACCAAGTTGAGAAAAGTAAAGAGTCACTGTTTCGCGTGCCTTACTATGCACCACATGATGCGATAGTGTCTGAGCTTGGCATTCGTGAAGGTATGTATGTGCAGCCAGCAGTAAAGCTAATGACCTTGGCTGATCTTTCACAGGTGTGGGTGTTAGCCGATGTGTTTGAGCATCAAATTGATTGGGTGGAAAATGGTAAGTGGGTTGAGTTTGACCTACCTGCGATTGGTGTTTATGCCATTGAAGGTAAGATTGAATATATCTATCCAGCGCTTGATCCTAAAACGCGTACATTAAAGGTTAGGTTGTCTTTAAATAATGAAAACGGTTCATTTAAGCCAGATATGCTAGCAAATGTGCGCATTTATGGTGGCCCGAAAGAAGATGTGCTTAATATTCCGGTTGAAGCGCTTATTCGCACCGGCAAGCAGAATAGAGTAGTTGTAGAACAACACGATGGCACGTTTGTCTCGCGTGAAGTGATGGTGGGCATGATCACCCAAGGCCGCGCTGAAATTATGCAAGGGCTAGCACAAGGTGAACAAGTGGTAACTTCTGGCCAATTCTTAATAGATAGCGAATCGAACATTCGCTCAGCTATTTTGAAAATGAGTCAAGATGGCAAATCAGCCAAAGCAATGCAGTCGCATCAACATTAGGAGGCGATTATGTTGCAGTGGATTATTCAAACCAGTTTAAAGTACAAAGTATTGGTGCTGATATTAGCTGTCATGCTAGCAATATTGGGCGTTTACTCGGTAAAGCAAACACCGCTTGATGCCATTCCAGATTTATCGGATGTGCAGGTTATAGTTAAAACCAGCTTTCCGGGACAAGCTCCTGAAGTAGTTGAAGAGCAAGTAACGTATCCGTTATCAACCAGTTTAATGGCGGTACCAAAAGCAAAAACGGTGCGAGGTTTTAGCTTTTTTGGTGACTCTTACGTTTACATTATTTTTGAAGACGATACCGACTTGTATTGGGCACGTTCGCGCGTGTTGGAATACTTAAACCAAGTTACCGCTAATTTACCAAGTGATGCCAAACCAACCTTAGGGCCTGATGCGTCAGGGGTCGGTTGGGTTTATCAATATGCTTTAATTGACAAAACAGGTCAGCAAAACTTGGCGCAGCTACGTACTTTGCAAGACTGGTTTTTAAAATACGAATTGCAGTCAGTGGCAGGAGTAAGTGAAATTGCTACCGTTGGCGGCATGGTACAAAGCTATCAAGTAGTGGTAGAACCACTTAGGTTAATGCAGTATGGCATAACGCTTACACAAGTTAAGGCAGCGATAGAAAACGCTAACAGCGAGGTCGGTGGCTCGGTGCTTGAAATGGCCGAAGCCGAATACATGGTGCGCAGTCGCGGCTTTTTAACCGATTTAGCTGCATTTAAAGCCATTCCCTTAGGCATCATTAACGATGATGGAAGCCCGTTATTACTTGAACATGTTGCAACTATTCGTTTAGGCCCGCAGATGCGCCGAGGCATTGCTGAATTAAATGGTGAAGGTGAAGTAGTTGGTGGCATTGTGGTGATGCGCGATGGCGAAAATGCGCTAACAACCATTGCCAATGTAAAAGCGAAAATTGCCCAAATTACACCGAGCTTGCCTGAAGGCGTTGAGATTGTAACGGTTTACGATCGCTCAAACTTAATTGAACGTTCGGTTGAAAATTTACAGTCCAAACTGATTGAAGAAATGATCGTGGTTGCCTTGGTGTGCTTAGTATTTTTAATGCATGCACGCTCAACGCTAGTGGCTGTGATTTGTTTACCGTTAGCGGTATTAGCGGGCTTTATATTAATGCGCTTAATGGGCATTAATGCCAATATTATGAGCTTGGGTGGTATTGCGATTGCGATTGGCGCTTTAGTTGATGCTGCCATTGTGATGGTAGAAAACTGCCATAAACACCTAGAGCATTATCGCGCTGAAACGGGCGAAAACGCTAAGGGAAAAGCGCATTGGCAATTGGTAAGTAAAGCTGCTGTGGAAGTAGGGCCTGCGCTTTTCTTCTCGCTAATTTTAATTACGGTGAGCTTTATGCCGGTGTTTGCCCTTGAAGCACAAGAAGGCAAATTATTTAGCCCGCTTGCCTATACCAAAACCTTTGTGATGGCGGCTGCGGCACTATTAAGCGTGACGTTAGTGCCTGTGTTAATGGGGTATTTAGTACGTGGTAATATTCCAAATGAGCAAAATAATTATCTAACCCATGCGTTAGTAGCAATCTACCGCCCGATTTTAGACCTGTGCTTAAAAGTACCTAAATTTACGCTGTTGGTTGCTATTGTGATTGCGGCATCAAGTTATTACCCGCTTTCTAAATTAGGCAGTGAGTTTATGCCTGAGCTAGAAGAGGGAGACTTACTCTATATGCCAACCACGCTGCCGGGAGTTTCCATTGCGGAAGCGGGTGAAATACTACAACAAACCGACCGCTTAATTAAAACTCAGCCCGAGGTACTTAGCGTATTTGGTAAAGTAGGCCGCGCTGAAACGGCTACCGATCCTGCACCGCTCACCATGCTCGAAACCACCATTCAGTTAAAACCAAAGAGTGAGTGGCGCGAAGGAGTCACCCTTGAAACCATTATTGCTGAGTTGCAAGCAAGTGTTAATTTTCCGGGGCTTGCCAATGCCTGGGTGCAACCGATTAAAACCCGAATTGATATGTTATCAACAGGTGTTAAAACGCCTGTTGGCATTCAAATCTCAGGCGATGATTTAGCGCAAATTGAGCAAGTAGGTCGTGATGTGGAGCGCATTTTAGCGGATGTTCCAGGTACTTTATCTGCTTATGCTGAACGGGCGCAGTCAGGACGTTATATTGATATTTCGCCAAGACGCAAAGACGCAGCAAAATATGGTTTGAATATTGCGGACATCCAAACGTTAGTAAAATATGCATTAGGTGGTGCGAGTATTGGGCAGTCGGTGCAGGGCAAAGAGCGCTTTCCAATTAATTTGCGCTACCCACGCCGTTATCGTGATCAAATTGAAGAGCTAAAAACATTACCGTTTTTATCACCAACGGGTGCATGGGTCACGCTAGAGCAGGTTGCCGATATTGAAATCAAAGATGGCCCAGCGGTGATTAAAAGCGAAAATGGTCGTTTTATTGCGTGGACATTTGTCGATTTAGCTCCAGATGTGGTTATTGGTGATTACATAGCAGCTGCAAAAGCAGCACTGGATAGTAAGTTAGTGCTACCGGCTAAACACAGCATTCGTTTTTCTGGCCAGTACGAGTATATGGAACGAGTTACCAGTAAATTGGAATTACTTATCCCAATTACATTGGCGATTATTTTTATCATTCTTTACCTTGCCTTTAACTCATCATTACAAGCAACCTTAGTGATGTTAACGTTACCGATGGCATTGGCAGGTTCACTGTGGTTCGTTTATTTGCTGGATTATCAGTTATCCGTGGCCGTTGCGGTGGGTATGATTGCGCTTGCGGGTGTTGCGGCTGAATTTGGGGTGGTGATGCTGATTTACCTTAATCAGGCGTTAAAACAGCATAAGGATGTTTTAACTGCGGTAAAACAAGGCTCGGTTCAACGGGTTCGCCCAAAAGCGATGACGGTCCTGACTATCGTGATTGGCTTAACACCAATTATGTTAGGGAGTGGCACAGGCAGTGAAGTGATGCAAAAAATTGCAGCGCCGATGCTCGGCGGTATGGTGATAAGTCCGCTGGTGAGTATGCTGGTATTACCTTGTGCGTATTACTTGTTGTATCGCAATAAACGCACCCAAGCATAAAGCAAAAAAAGCGCCAAAAGGCGCTTTTTTCCAAAGATCATCAGGCCTAACTTTTTACCTTCTACGAATTGCTAACAGTGACATTAGTAGTAATAAGTAAATAGGTAAACTACCACTGGATGAGCTTGACTCTTCTGGTACCGGTGGGCCTACTGGAATAACTGGTGCAACAACGGTAATGATTAACTCATCACTGCTGCTCGCGCCATGTTCATCGGTTGCTGTAAATGAAATGACAGCAGTACCCGCTTCGCTGCTAGCTGAAACGCTGGGCGATAAGCTATCTGCATTAGTGATAATAATTGCAACACCCGAGACAACTTGCCACTGATAAGTGAGTTGCTCTGTGCGATCATCGCTCGCAGTTGCGGCATTTAATACTGTTGATGCATTTGTTGCCAACTCTATATCGTTACCGGCGTACACCTCAGGTGCGCTATTGCTATCGTCATCTGAAATGGTCACTTCAATCTGCTGGTTATTTAACAAGCTGTCATCGTTGTTTATGAGTTTTACAACAAAGCGCTCGTCATCTTCGATTGCTTGGTCATCAGTAATACTAAATACAATGGTTTTATTGCTCGAGTCACCATCATCCCAAGTAATTGTGCCATTTTCAAAAGTTACATCATCGCTAGTTGCTGTTAAATACTCAATTTGGTAATCAAAGGTTATTTGACCACGACTTCCACCTATGCGGCTTAATTCAAGGCTAGCATTACCTGCTGTTTCTGAGATGGTGCGGTTAGTTTCGATAAAACCTACTTTACCTTGGCTGGCAAGACCATTTATAGTGACTTTCATAATACGGTTGTCGCCAATTTCAAGGTTGCTCGATGCGTTATGAAGGCGGATATAAAAGTCTTTTAGTGATGTTTCACCGTTATCGCTTAGTGCCATGCCAATAACTTTTGGCGCAGTATCGTTTGCGTTCCATTTTAATATGTGACTGTTATTGCGCAGTAACATATCGCTATTTAGCTTTGCACTGCCATTGATAACTTCAAATTCAATGGTTGCCTCCTCACTTAGTGCTATTGGCTTGTCGATGGTGATACGAAGTTCATCACCGCGCTCCGCAATTAAATCGGTTTGTTCAAAAGCCGCGTTAGCTGCGCTACTACGAGAATTATCTTTAACAATATATAAGCCGCTATTAATATCGCTGATTAAAATATTGCCAGACGGTAAATAAGGGTATGTGCCCCAAGCACCGTTGAAAGATGGGTTATCTGACGATGGGAATGTATCAAAATAGCCTACTTCAACTGGGTTTGTTGGGTTGCTAATATCAAGAATAGTTAAACCACGCTCATAGTTTGACATGTAATAACGGTTGCCTTTAACAAAGCCATTATGATCTATGGTGCGGTTGTTACTGATCCACTTACCAACAATCGTAGGCTGGGTTAAATCAGCTAAATCGAGAATGCGTACTGTGGTATTTAAGCCTCCACGGTTTTCATCCCATTCATCATGCACATACACATAGCGTTTGTTTTCGTGCCACCATCCCGAATGAATATATTGGCTGCTACTATCAACATCGTCATAGCCTACTTGTCCTAAACGTTCAGTATTGGCTGTTTGAGTTGCATCCCAAATACGAATCTCATCTTCATTAAAATCAATAAATACATCACATACACCGTTATTCGCATTTACACAGTCGCGCGTTGCTCGGGTGTCATTAATTGTCATGCTGGTGGCATCATGGGTGTAATTAGCGCGCGATGATGAGCCAATATCAAACTGTTTACTCGGGTTACTTGGTGTTGATAAGTCGTAAGTGGTAAAAGAACCGCCGTACTTATTTGACCCCACTACTTGCATTTTTGCCGTTTGATCATTGAGTGGCAGATTTAAACTGTAATCGACCCCGTTAATATAGACATTGTGTGCACTATTCACTGAGAAGTTAGTGCCAGTCAGGGAGACGGATGTTGGAAGGTTATTTAAGTTAATAATCTGCACGCCTGTATTTGCTTCAGCTGTTATATAAGCGTACGCTTGGTAGGCGTTTAACGATTCATCGTAGTATTGCAGCACTTTAATATCACGCCATGTGGTATTAGCACCTGCGACACGTCCAACTAATGTTGGCTTAGTCGGATCTGCCAAATTGTATACGCGGATACCATCAGAAAATCCCATAATGGCGTATTCAATGCCACTATTTAAATCAACATGTCCCCAAATATCATTGCCTGAAGTAAAATTTGGTAATGGCACATGCGCCACTAAGTCAACATTGTTACATGCAAATGAGCCAGCGCGACCATTTTCACATACGGTACTGCTCTGTTGCTCGAACAACGCTTGATGACGTGCCAGCTTTTGTTTTAGTTGCTTAGAAATCGTTAAACTTTTGGTATCTGCAATCACGCTAAACCCTGCTTTTTGCAGTGTCTCATGCAGTGCCAGTGGCGCGCCTACAATTTGCGTTTTATTGCTATTAGGGTTTTGTACTTGAAAGTGGTCAAAGCGGTTAAAGCCACCTAATACAGGTACTAATTCGCTTTGCAGGTAAAAAAGTTCAGACTCATTATTCAGCTCGTATTGACCGCTGGCAACCAGCACTTTATCGCCTTTACTGGCTTGCGACACAGCATAAGCAATCGATTTACATGGCCTCACAGGGTTGTTGCAATTTCCTTTATCCATGCCATTAGTGGCAACAAAGCGTGCTTTGTCATGTTCAGTGTGTGCAAACGCACTGAGGCTGGCTATGCTACTTGCCAAAGCAAGTGTAAGCAGTGTAAATTTTTGCGAGATCATAATTCTGATAACATCCTGTACCTGTTTATATTACAGTGTAACCAATCGATTAAGAGAGTAAACCATCTTGCTAAGGTCATTTTGTATACTTTTGTTAATGGGTTTTTTGTTTGCATGTCAAAAACCATCAACGACTAAAATTGAATTTGTTGTTAAACAATATGGTGTGCAACAGCCATGTGATGAGCGGCAAAATTTAATGTGGTTTGTCTCTGAGTTTCAATCAAATAGTGCCATCTCAATTAAGCCTAGTCATTTTTCATCAAACAGCGTTGCCTTAATTGGCGCAAATTGTGAGAAAAGTAGTTGGCAAGTAGAGCTTATGGATGATGCTTTAGATGGGGAAAGGCTATCATTTGCGATGGCGGTTCCGTTTAATGAAAATCACCTTAATCCGCTTACTGCGGCATCTCCACTTAACATCAGTGAAATGTTTTGGAGTTGGCAGTTAGGGCATAAGTTTTTCCGTTATGATGGCAAAAATGACTTCGCCTTTCACTTAGGCAGTACCGGCTGTAAAAGCGCATCGCGTTTACGGGCACCTTCTTCACCGTGTGCTTACCCAAATCGTTATCGGTTTGAACTAGCGCACTTCGATGCGCAAAAACCAATTGTTTTAGATTTAGATCGTTTATTTTCTGAGGTGGATCGTTCTCGTTCTTGTATGAGTGAACAAGCGAACGAGATTTGTCAGCAGTTGTTTAGCAACTTAACAACTATGATATTTTATCAGGAATAATATGCGTCGTTCTTTATTATTGTTTGCACTATTACTTGTGGGTTGTAGCGAGCCAAGTAAGCCATATAAATGGCAATTACCAGATGGTTTCCCTGAACCGCAAGTACCTTCAACGAATCCAATGAGCGATGCCAAAGTTGAACTTGGGCGACACTTATTTTACGACAAAAATTTGTCTGCCAATGGGTTGCAAAGTTGCGCGTCATGTCATCAGCAAGATAGAGCATTTGCCGAAATGATACCAACTTCAATTGGTTCGACAGGGGAGGTACATCACCGCAATGCGCAGGCACTAGTTAATGTTGCTTACAATAAAACACTGACCTGGGCTCACTCTGAAATGACGGAGTTGGAACAGCAAATTTTGCTCCCGCTATTTGGTGAAACACCGCTAGAAATGGGGGTGACAGGGCACGAAGAAGAGGTATTAGCACGCTTTAATACGCCAGAGTATAACGCATTATTTGAGCACGCTTTTGACACTGAAGATGCGAGTTTCGATCACATTGTTAAAGCGCTCGCCAGTTTTACCCGCAGTTTGATTTCGTTTCAAAGTCGTTTTGATCAATATGCCTACGCCATGCAGGATGACGCACTGACAGCAAGTGAAATACGCGGTATGGACCTGTTTTTCTCAGAGCGTTTAGAGTGCCACCATTGCCATGGTGGTTTTAACTTTACGCAATCAACGACCCATCAAAAGCAGCAATTAGATCGTCATCCGTTTCATAATACAGGACTTTATAATGTTGATGGCAAAGGGGCTTTTCCGCTAAGTGATCAAGGGTTATTTACTATCACAGAAACGCCACAGGATATGGGTAAGTTTAGAGCGCCAACATTGCGTAATATCGCCTTAACAGCCCCTTATATGCACGATGGTAGTTTACAAACGTTAGAGCAAGTAATTGATTTCTATGCCGATGCTGGCCGCAATATTACAACTGGCAAGCATCGCGGTGATGGTCGTGAAAACCCATATAAAAGTGCATTTATTAAAGGTTTTCAGTTAACTGAACAAGAAAAGCAAGACTTAGTGGCATTTCTACATACTTTAACTGACGAAAAGTTTATTAAAAACAAAGCATTTAGTAATCCTTTTAAGCAATAATCACTTACCCATGCAGGGCTTTATATTGATTTTAATATTTACAAGGGTATATTGTATGCAAATGTTGATTTCGATATAGAAAGCTAAATATGAACACAAATGCGTTTGCTAATTGGCAACCAAGCAAAGCAATGCAACAAATTACCACACTAGAAATGCACACAGGTGGTGAACCGTTACGCATTATTACATCGGGATTTCCTACTTTAAAAGGCGACACCATTTTAGCAAAACGTCAGGACTGTTTAGCTAATCATGATGATTTACGAAAAGGATTGATGTTTGAACCTCGCGGTCATGCAGATATGTATGGCGCATTGATTGTTGAACCCGAGCGCGATACCAGTGACTTGGGTGTGCTGTTTTTACATAACGAAGGCTACAGCACCATGTGCGGCCATGCCATTATTGCACTATCTAAAGCGGCAATTGAAGCGGGCGTGATAAACAAAAAAGAAGGCGTTAATCAAATTAATTTTGATGTGCCTTGTGGCCAAATTCGCTCATCGGTAACCGTTAATAATGGTGAAATTAGCGATATTCGTTTTTTAAATGTGCCTTCATTCTTAGCACTAAAAGCACAGCAAACCGAGGTTGAAGGTATAGGAACTGTGACTTTTGACTTAGCTTACGGCGGTGCGTTTTATGCCTATGTTGATGCGGATGCCATTGGTTTGTCGCTTAAACAAGATAACAGCAATCAAATTATTGATTGGGGTAAGCGTATTAAACAGGCGGTGATTGCCAGCACGGACATTAACCACCCTTTTGAAGCTGATTTAAGCTTTTTGTACGGCACTATTTTTGTTTCGCATACACAAATGGAACACCCAGATTCGCATAGCCGCAATGTGTGTATTTTTGCTGAAGGCGAGTTAGATCGCAGCCCAACAGGGTCTGGTGTAGCGGGGCGAGCAGCTATCCATTTTGCTAAAAACGAAATTGAAACACAGCAAGAAATAGTAATTGAAAGTATTTTAGGCTCACAGTTCAGCGTTAAGGTAGTTGATACACTAGAATATGGTGATTACCTGGCGGTGATCCCCGAAGTGAGCGGGAACGCTAATGTGGTGGGTAAAAACACCTTTTATTTTGACCCGAGCGATGCATTAAACACAGGATTTATTTTCCGATGAGTACCCCATTTTTATCACGCCAAGCAACGTTTCGCAATTTATTAACAAGTTTGCAGCTCGATAGCGCTTTGATTTTTGGCTACGAGAATATTCGCTATTTATCTGGTTTTAGCGGTCATGCCGCGTATTTAGTGATTAATCAAAATAGTGGTTATTTAGTCACTGACTACCGTTACGCAGAGCAAGCCACAAATGAAAGCCAAGGCTTTGAAGTCATTTGTCGCGATCGTGATAACGAAACCTTAGGTCATTGTTTTAATCGCCTTATCGACAAAAACGCTAAGTTAGGTTTTGAAGCTGATCATATTCATGTAGGGGCCTGGCAAGCGATAAATGCAGAGTTGTCAGTTGCACAATTAACACCAATACAAGGTGTTGTTGAACGAATGCGCTCAGTAAAAGATGATTGGGAAGTAAAGCAAATTGAGCTTGCAGCAGCGATTGCCGACCAAGCATTAAATGAAACCTTGCCTTACTTTAAAACCGGAGCCTGTGAGCGCGATATTGCACTTGAGCTTGAATATCGCATGCAAAAGCTCGGTTCAAACGGCATGAGCTTTGACACGATTTTGTTATTTGGCGAACGTACCTCTTTGCCACATGGTATGCCGGGTGATCGCAAACTCGCTGTTGGTGATTTTATTACCCTAGATTTTGGCGCAGTAATAAATGGTTATCGTTCTGATATGACGCGCAGTTATATTTATGGCGAAGCCAGTGAAAAACAACAATTGGTTTATCAAACTGTCGCAGATGCACAGGCTGCAGCTATGGCTGAAGTGGTTGCAGGTGCTGCTGCAACCAACGCTTTAAAAGCGAGTCATAGAGTTATTGAAAATGCGGGCTTTGCTGAGTATGCAGGCGAAGGATTAGGTCATGGCGTGGGGTTATTTTTGCATGAATTTCCAATTATAAAACCTAACTGTGATTACCAACTTGAAGTAGGTAATGTCATTACGATTGAACCGGGAATTTATATTCCAAACTTTGGTGGTGTGCGTTTAGAGGATGATATTTTGGTTTCTGAAAAAGGCTACAAGTTACTTACTCATGCGCCTAAGCAAATGATTTTACCTGAAAGACGTTAAGTGGATACGCCATGAAAATAATTGAAAAAGAACAGGTATTATCTAGCCTGTCGTTTGATGCCTTGATTAATGCACTTAACACTAGCTTTGCAGGCAACTTCTTAATGCCACAGCGACAAGTGTTTGAATTACAGCCGGGTGACCCTTCGCATAATGCATTTGCCGTTTTACCAGCGTGGGATGAAGAAGTGATTGGAGTGAAATCCTTTACTTATTTTCCGCAAAATGGCGAGGCGGGTTTTGAATCCCTATATTCAAAAATTATGTTGTTTGACCGAGCGCATGGTGTACCGCTTGCGCTGGTGGATGGCACCAGTGTGACGCTTTGGCGTACCGCTGCGGTTTCTGCACTTGCGGCATGTTATTTAGCACGTGAAGATGCTGAACATTTAGTGTTTTTTGGTAGCGGTAACCTTGCCAGTTACATGATTAAAGCGCATTTGTCAGTTCGCAGTTACCGTAAAGTGACCATTATTGGCCGCAATCGCGACAAAGTAGATAGCTTGATTAGCCAGTTACAAAGTGAATTTAATCATGTTGCCTTTGTTGTTGGGCAAGCTGATAAAGAGACGATTGCAAGTGCTTGCACAATTAGTTGTGCAACAGGCTCACCGGAGCCGTTATTTGATGGCAGCTGGGTTAGTGCTGGTACGCATATAGACCTAATCGGTAACCATCACAAACATTGCCGAGAGTGTGATACGCAAACGGTAGTACATAGTGAGGTTTTCGTGGATGGCCTAACAAACGTGTTAAATGAAGCGGGCGAGTTGTTAATTCCTATTGCTGAAGGAGCGTTTAGCCAACAGCAAATAAAAGGTGAATTAGCCGACTTATGTGCTAATCGCGTTTCAGGCAGGCAGCAACAAAGTAGCATTACGCTATTTAAATCGGTGGGCACGGCGCTTAGCGATCTTGTGGCTGCTAACCTTGTATATAAGCTGTCTCAATAAATTAGGTAGAAGCATGAAATTAGAGTTGTTATTAGTTGGCGGGTTAATATTACTCTGGGGCTTGGAGCCTTGGGTATATTATCTATTATGCCGTCAACGAAAGCGCTCTTGGCGTGCTTGTGCGATTGAAAAAGTAACGCTAGTTGGTTTACAAGATTTAGTGCCATTTTATAGCTTTAAAGATAAGCAAATGATGCTGCAATACTGCTTTGAACAAGAAAAGCACAGTGTGATTTTAGAGTATGATAAAAGTTGCTTAAGTGCGCTCAATGATAATCAAACAGTATATTTGTTTGTTGACCCAACCAATCCGGAAAAGGCATTTCTATACCGAATGCCTAATCGCATCATTGCTTATTTATTTCCATTACTTGGCTTTCTTTTATTTACGCTTGCTCTCACCTAAACTTATGGAAATGACTTCCTTTTACTTTTCATTAAATGCGACATTGGCGGCTAACACATAGTTTTGCTCTGCTTTTAACTTTATTGCTTTCAATTAAGCTGATGGCTGCCGAGCTTGAAATGGTGGTCACTGAACACTTTCCTCCGTACCAAGTAAAAGCAGGAGACAAGCTTGAAGGTGTAGCAGTAGAAGTTGTTAATGCCCTACTTGAACATGAAAAGATAAATACGCAACACATTATACTTCCTTGGTCGCGTGCCTATCATATTGCGACCCAGCAAAAAAATGTCATGATTTACTCTATTCGACGTACGCAAAAGCGTGAAAATGATTTCCTATGGGTTGGTCCAATCTTTCCTGCAAGTTCTATTCTACAAAGTAAAAGTGCACTGTACTTGTGGCAAATAAAATCGATTAAACAAAAGAAAGTCACGACAGACACTATGCGCAACCTGACGCTTGTTGTGGCTAGAGATGATTATCTGATGGATGAGATAGTCGCTAGGTATCAATGGCCTGCTGACAAAGTAATGCAAGTGCGTACCTGGCCTGAAGCAATTACTGCATTGAAAGAGCAACGTGTTGATGCCATTGTGCTGCAAAAAAATAATTTAATTGCGCTTAGCAAGCTATTGAACTTTGATATATCTGATTTTGATCCCGCGATTAATTTAGGGCAAGCCCCCTTACTTCATATCGCCCTCAGTAAAACATCCAACCCGAAATTGCTGTTGCGCTTACAAAAGGCCTTAGTTGGACTGCATAACTCAGATGAATTTATGAAAATAGAAAAAAAGTGGCTGCCTTCTTTTTCTGTTGAGAAATAAAGTAACTAAGTGTCATAAAATAAATTACTCGCGTTGCATTTATTTGGCTGTGATGTAATTTATTGCTTAATTGTTGATGAGTTAGTCATTAATAAATTTGATTGATGCGAATTAAAGCGTGAGGCGAAGAAGTGTTAAATAAAGGATTGTTACTTGCTTTCAGTGCAATGATGTTACTGGGCTGTGTTGGAGAGGGCGAAACAAGTAAATCAGTGAGTCAGGATGCAGTTGAATCGCCAGTACCTGTTGGCAGTGAAGGAGGAATTGTTCGCTTTGATAACACTGGTACGCTGAATGTTGAAACGGGAGCCTTACCTAATGGAACAACGCTCTCTGTTGAAGTTGTTGCTGCAAATGATTTTCCCGATGCAGAAAACTCACTCTCAAAAGTCTATTCAATTGCGCCAATCGAGACTGCATTATTCGATTCAGCCGAACTCAGTATTCCATTACCGAGTGACTATCAAGCTGAGCATCAATACGTTTTGGCGCGGCTTATTAATAACACTTGGGTACCAAACTTTAATTCTCGCATCGAAGGCAATTTTATAAACGCCGAAATATATCATTTAGGTATTTATGGTATTCGAAAGTTACCAAGTATTTCCTCGTTTAAGTCCATAGGCCCTGCGTGTGATACTTCCGCAGTTCAGCAAACAATTCGTTTTGTGCATGTCGCCGATTTGCACTCTCGATTTGGTTACAAAGAGCGCTTATACAGTCGTTTAAAGTCGCTGCATTTAACTTCTCTAGATGAAAATCCTTATACTGTTTTTACCAATGGTGGGGATGACTATGAGAAAGGCAATGTGGCAGAGCAGGTATCAATGGGACGAGCGTCATCACTGGCAACACAAGCGATGGAGTTTGATGTACGTGTTGTTGGAAATCATGATTACGCTTGGGGAGAAGATGAACTACTTGCGTATGCTCAAGATGAAACCGCATTGGTGCTTGCGTCAAATACCCAGTACGTAGGCGATAAAGCCCCAGGGTTTCCGACACATAAATTTGGCATCATCGATGTAGGTTGTGTCAAAGTCGGCTTTTTAGGTATGACATCAGGTCCATGGAATGAACTTGATAAAGAATACAAAGAACGTCCTCTGCCTGATTTTATTGATAACTTTGTGATGGATTATGAATTCACGGAGGTCGCAGAAGGACTAGTACGCTTTTATGGTGAACAAGTTGATTATCTGGTGATGGTCAGTCATTTAGGTTGGGTGGATGACCGTATTGCGCAAAATGTACCTGAGATTAATTTAATACTTGGTGGCCATAGTCATGATAAGCCGCAAATCCATATGTATAACGACAATAAATCGATTGTGATAGAGCCGGATATTTATGGCATGGGTGCAACCGTGATTGATATCGAATTTAATTTGTTTGATAAAACATCGCGCCCAGTACGTTTTGAAAATGACGAAATTCAAATTGATACCATGGATATTAATACATTCCATGAGCCACTCGATAAGAAAATTGCAGAGATCGTAAAAACCTATTTAGAAGATCCTGACTATAAAGTGGCGATTTCTGAGAATTACCCTGATCGCGATGGGATCGAAAAAGTCCTTGCTGATGCGCTGATATTTACTCATAAAGTAGATGCGGTCTTTTTAGGTGCATATGAATTGGATGACCCATTTAGTTTGTATCCTTGGCAAGCAGGTGGCGTAACGCAACAAGAGTTACATGATGCGTTTCCAGTTGAACGTCAGCCGTCGAATACCCTAGGTTTTAATGCTGTTTATTCGGTAGAGGTTTCGGGGGCAGAGCTAGAAGCCATGATAGGTCAGCAACCGCAGTGGCAATATTTTGGTGAACAGCCATTTAACGCAGAGAGTACTTACACTGTGGCACTTTATAAAGGTGCAGCCTTAAATCCAGCCTTGTTTTTTACAGATGTCAGTTTTGATAACACCACTGCCTTAAATGATAGCTGGCGAGTAATTGAAGAATACGGCCGTTATCGCACTAGCCAGTGCTTGCATTTGGATTCAGACACTCAATTAAATGCCTGTAAAGAAGACGAATTTATAACTGTTTGGCAGTTTGATAATAGCGAAGACCCATTTTTAGCGGATTATGGCCCATCAACCATGAAGTTATTTAATCCGGAAAATAAAAGTTATAGCGATGAGGTAATTTTCAAAAAAATTTCGCAACTTGATGAGCCTATTCCAACTCTTGCAGGTGGTGATGCAGGCGTCATGAAATTCCCTCGTTTTAAAATAAGTGAAGGATTAAAGGTGCGCCATAATGCAGATGCCAATGGCGATTTTACAAATGCCGGACTCGTCTCTGATTATTCATTAGTGGTGGATGTTTTATGGCCGAGTGCAAGTGTTGCTAAATATCGCCCGTTATTACAAACATCACTTAATTATGAAAGCGAAATAGAAGATGAAAAAAAGGCAGAAATTCGCTTTGAATCAATCGAAGGAGAGCGCACTACTGGCGGCGTTGGCTTTGATGGATTTTGTGGTGAAATGTTGCCAGACACTTGGTATAGAATCGCGCTGGTGTTTTATAGCGCTCCTTATGATGGCACCTTTAAGGTTTATATTAATGGGGAATTGGCCTGTGAAAAAACCGGCCGTAATATAACAGAGCGTTTTGCTTTGGCTGATGAATTCTTATTACTTACTGACGGCACTTGGGGGGCGCAACCAGGGTATTTAAATGCCGCACTATTTGCAGGCCGTACTTTAAGCGAAACTGAAATCAAAATGATGGGTGGACCATCCGCTAAAATGACGTTTTCACAGGAAAAAGCGGTTATTAGTGACACCATTTTACGCCATCAACAAAGTGCACCAGGAAGACCGTATAACCCATGGTTGGAACAACGTAATAAGTTTTTCAAATAATGTATAAGTGGCGTTATAAATCACATCGATTTATAACGCTTTTTAACAAATCTAATTAGCCGCACAAAGCATGATGCGTTAAAGTCGGGAAAATTTACTTTTAAGAAACGTTATGAAAGCAAAAATTAGCGCCGTTGTTTTATTGTTAGTGAGTATAGCTTTACTAATCCCTGGAGTAACGCAGCCAGTATTAACGCTGCAAGGCAATATTGATAAAGCGAAAATAGTAGACGTAGGAATTACTATGTTGGCCGAAGAAGGTGATGGCAACACACGAGGGATGCTTCGTATGTTCTCGGGGATGTTAGGCCTTGATAAGTTGGAAGGAGAAGTTGAGGCTTATCGCAAAACCCGCAGTATTGTTGGCACCATAGAGGAACTTGCTAATAATAAAAACCATGGAGTTGCTATTCTTGTTGCGTTATTTGCTGTGATCATTCCATTTTTAAAGCTGTTTATGCAATTAATATCAGTGCTGTTGCCCGCCAAAATCAAGTTGACACGCTTACTTAATACAGCGGCGTCTAAGCTCAGTAAATGGAGTATGACTGATGTATTCGTTATTGCGCTTATCGTTGCTTATTTAGCTGGTAATGCCGATGGGCAAATGGGTGATATGTTAAAAATGAAAGCCGAGCTAGGCATCGGCTTTTGGTTTTTTACTGCGTATTGTGTTGTCGCGATTGCCTCGTCACAGTTTGTTGAGCGTATTTATAAAGCCCGCTAATAAATCAAATCGGCAGAGTCTTTATCGCCGCGAGCATAAAGGCTCTGTTTTATTTCTTCCCGTGTTTCGCTAGCTTTATCCTGACTTAGTTTGAAATTACCAACGATTTCAGTAATTTCTATTCTAAACACCATTATGTATTTTAACGAATGAGACAGTTCATTCTCATCCACTTGAGAAAGTAGCCACTGCGTTGCCAGTTTATCTTCAAATTTCGCAACCGAATAAGCCATTATCTCGCGCTTTTGTGAGTGCTCAGATATAGGTTGTGCCGTGCCTTTTACTTCTAATTTGGCGTAATGCCATGTAGGTAAATAGACTTTTTCGGCATCATTCGGAGAGACATAACTGTCTGCACCGTTAAATAAACATTTTATATTTAAAGGCTGTTTCGCGAGTTGTTTTGCAAGCGGGTTATTGGCCGCCATGTGCCCTAGCAAGTGTTGCTTATTTTCATCAAGCACCAATGGAATGTGGCAAATCTCAATGTCGCCTTGCGTATTTTGATAAATCAAACTTGCTAATGGGGATTTTTCAATATGCGATAACAATCGAGAGTAGTCATTTTCAATATATTGGTTAGGTGGGTACATATTATAACTTTGCCTCTAACAACTGTTTTACATTTGGCCAAATTGTGTGGGTGATACTAAATATTGCGCTATTTCGGTAGCTACCGTCAATCAGCTTTCTATCTTGCCATGCAATGCCTTCAAATTGCGCGCCTAATCGGGCGATAGCATTGCGTGATTTCTGATTATTTTCATGGGTGCGTAGCTCTACACGGGCTGCACCAAGTTGTTCAAATGCATAGCGTAAAAGCAGATACTTTGCATGTGTA
The DNA here is from genome assembly GCF_000788395.1 of Pseudoalteromonas piratica. Lineage (NCBI taxonomy): Bacteria > Pseudomonadati > Pseudomonadota > Gammaproteobacteria > Alteromonadales > Pseudoalteromonadaceae > Pseudoalteromonas > Pseudoalteromonas piratica. The sequence goes on along the minus strand of NZ_CP009888.1, from coordinate 480,326 downwards.
TTGATATGACAACGCTGAAACTCGGGGGTAATAAACGTATGGCCAATCTCAAGCTTATCGTGATTAAAATCAAGGGCAAATAGTCGTGTGCTACCAACCAGTTGTTCAGTGCTTTTATCAATAATCACAAGCGGTAATTGCCTATCAGCTTGGTACTGCGCCGTTTCATTAAACCAATGTTCAAGCGTATCTTTATCTTTGCAGTAATTACTGAGCACATATTGCCAAATTTCTTGATGTTGACCCGCTTTTAATAAGTCATCTAAATGATGATATTGTAGCTGCTCTAAAACGACCTTATCCGTTTCAAATTGAGTTTGTGTTAGTGGTTGCATGGTGACCTCATTCCAATTTATGCATGTCTGAATAAGGTGTATTTAAAAACAATTCTGGTATAACTTTAACAACCAGTTTTTATAATTTAGCTAGACCAGAGTATCTATGCGTTTACTGACTATTTCAGTTAATTCAAAAGAAAAAAAATACTTAGCCATTGCCACAGGTATTCGCACGGCGATTATATCAGGACAACTAAAACCACAAGATAGATTACCTGCAAGTAGAGATTTAGCAGAACAGCTTAATGTGAATCGTCATACTATTATGGCTGCATGCGATGAATTAGTGGCGCAGGGATATTTAGAAAGTTTGCCTCGTATCGGTTATCAAGTGGTTTCTGTTTTACCGGTGGAAGGATCTGTACCAAATGAATTGACTGAAGCTCAGCAATTTAACTTAGAGCATTTATTTAAACCGCCAAGCGTTAGCTTATCAACTACAGATTTAAACGTTCATTTTAATTTTGCTGGTGGCTTGCCAGATATAACGCAGTTTCCAATGAAGGTGTTTAAAAGCCATTTAAATACTGCATTAAAACAGTTGGATCTCGATAGTTTGCATTACCAAGGCACGCTCGGTAATAGCAAACTACGTGAGCAAATTAAAAAGTACTTAATAAGAGCTCGTGGACTTTCGTCGAGCGAGATACTGGTGACAAATGGCTCACAAGAAGCATTATTTATTGTGGCGCAAGCGGTGTTACAAAGTGGCGATAATGTGGCGATTGAGCAGCTAAGCTATCCGCCAGCGTGTGCTGCACTTAGCTCAAATGGTGCAAATTTGATTACCATTGAACAAGATAAATTTGGCATAAACCCCGAGAGCTTAGAGCAAATTTTAGCGACTAGGAAAATCAAGCTTTTGTACTTAACGCCATTGCATCAATATCCAACAACAGTGACATTATCCCCGCAGCGTCGAAGTCAAATTTATCAATTAGCGCAAAAACATGATTTTTTAATTTTAGAAGATGACTACGATCACGAGTTTCACTATCGATGCTCACCTTTAGTACCAATGGCGGCAAATGATCCCGATGGGCGTGTTATTTATATTTCGACGTTCTCAAAAATTATGTTTGCAGGTGCGCGCTTGGGTTATGTTTCAGCACATGCAAAAGTGATTGAATACTTGGCCAATAGTAAAAAAATAATTAATCACAAAACTGAATGTGTACTTCAGCATGCAGTTGCTAATTGGATGAATGAAGGAGATTTTGAAAGGCATTTGCGTAAAATGACTCAGCTTTATTTAGCTCGAAGAGATCATCTGGTGCAGTTACTGCGCGATTATCAGTCTGCTGGTTATCCTATTTCCTTCGAGATTCCGGATGGTGGCATGGCCATTTGGCTTGGTTGTAAGCGAGAACTTGCAGGTTTTACAGCAATTGCAAAAAAACAAGGCATTTTTATACAATGCCAGCAAGATTTTAATGATAGCTATACGGCTTGCGACAGCCAAGGCTATCAGTACATAAGGTTGGGCTTTGCTAGTATGGATGATGAAACACGCATTCAGGCTATGCGTGCTTTAATCGAATTACTCTTCCCTAGTTTTCGCGTTTAGCCATTGAATAGCCTGTGTTTTGTTATCAAAGCATTGATGAGTTAATCCAGCCGCAGGGTAAACATGATCGCATACTTGCTGAGTCATTGACTTTGTTACACAACGCTCTAAGTTAACTGCGACGGCTTTTGCGCTCGATGCTTTCAGAAACTCAATATGCGCTGCCTGTGCATCGGGGGTGGGCAGGGCTTCACCATGAATGTTAAGTAATACATCAAAATCGGTAATTTGTTGTTTGCGCACCATATTGATTAATTGCTCATGTAAGTGAATAAAAAATTCCGAGTTCCATGGCCCTGTGGTGTTTATTTCCAGCGTTTTGCCTTGCCAATTCAGATTGACATCACCGTGCATTTTAAATTTTTCAAACATATAGCGTTTATATTCAATTTTTGAGTCCGTTGTACCTTTATTCTAGCTGAGAGTTATTGGTTGGAGAAGTTATGAAACAGGTAATTATTATAGGTGCGGGACATGCGGGTTTGGCGACGGCCTATTTATTAATGCAAAAAGGTTATCGCAAGGTGGTTATCTTAGAAGCCTCCGATAGAGTCGGTACCGCTTGGCGAACTCGTTATGAGGGCTTAACTCTCTTTACTTCCAAGCGATACAGTGCATTACCGGGCATGAAAATGTCGGGTCATGCTGACGATTACCCATCAAAACAGGAGTTTGTTGAATATCTTGAGCACTATGCCACAACATTTTCGTTGGATATTCGATTTAACAATAAGGTCATTGATGTGCAAAATGAACTTGATGGCTTTACGGTAAGCTGCAGTAATGGTGAAATTTACCTTAGTAAAATGCTGTTTGTATGTACTGGTGCATTTCAAATTCCTCATTCTTTTCAGCTTAGTCGTCATGCTTTTTATCACGGTAGAGTGTTTACGCCAGAATCGATTGCTGATCGTCATTTAACTTGTATAAACGAAAATTGGTTAGTGATTGGTGATGGTGCGAGTGGTCGCCAACTTGCCAAAATGTTAGCTGAAAAGAATCAGGTTGTATTATCAACAGGTAAACAGCGCAAGTTTTTACCACAGCGTTTATTTGGCAAAGATATTTTCTTTTGGCTTGATAAACTTGGTCTTACTTGGCTAAGTAAGCGTCGTTGGCTCGCGAAAAGAATACAAATGAAAGACCCTTTTCCCGCTGATGGTATTACAAATAATCAATTAGCAAAATTAGGCATTAAATTGCATGAACGCTTTGATTTGAATAATTTAAAGAGTAAATCGCAACTTCATCTTTATGGAAACGCGATTGATAAGGTAATTATCGCCACTGGCTATACCAATAACTTTTCGTGGCTTGAAGGGTGTTTATTCCGTCAAAATGTTGATAAACCAATATATGAACGAGCGAGAGAAATTCGCGGATTGTATCTACTGTCACAGCCTTGGCTGAGTTGCCGTGGCTCAGGATTAATTATGGGCATTGAGCATGATTTTAATCGATTAAACTTGCTCGAATGTTAGTTTTCCCTTTAGTTGTTTAGGTTGAATACCAAACAGTTTTTTACACTCACGACTTAGGTGCGCTGCATCGCTAAACCCTACTTCATGGGCAGCTTGTGTTAAATCATAGCCGCGTGCAAGTAGTGGCATTAAACGTTTAAAGCGTAAGTATCGCTGGTAACTTCTAAATGGCATACCAACTTGCTGAGCAAACAAATGGGATAAGCGACTTTGCGACAAGTTAACCATAGTTGCGAATTGGTTGAGGCTTTTTTCAGGGTTATCTAAGTTATTTAAATAGGTCAGTACGTTATCAATGCGAGAGTCCAACGCTGAAGTCAGGTGCTCGTGATGACACACAATGCTGTCGAATAACTCATAAAGAGCCTGAGCAACATCTCCTTTTTTAGCATTAAAGCATTGCCAGAGCTGGTGTGATTTGATGTGTTTTAGGCTGATATAACCTCTTTTATCAGAGTGCTGACACTGAATTAAGTGTGTCAACTGTTTGCCAAGCATACTAAAGTTATCAACTAGCAGCGTGATTACTGGAAAATCAGTTTGGATAGCATGCTCTACATTGCTTGCAATCATCAAGCAAGGAGTGCAAATCTCTGTTTGGCCAATGGTTACTTTAGCGCCAGGCTGAAATAAATTTATTTGGATAAATTGATGGTGATGATCGACAGCCATCAATTTTTCGTTAAGTATGACGTACACATTTTGGTGCACTAAAAAGCGCGTTTTCATAGTTTAACGCATTCCAAATACTCAGCTACTTTTGCATCAATACCCAATTGCTCTTTTATATGGCATCGCATTGCTTCGCATGCGCTGACTTCACCATGGTTAATATAAATTTGTTTTGGTAGCGACTTTGCTTGTTGCAGCCAATTAAGAATATCTTGATAGTCGCCATGGGCAGAAAGTGAATCTAAGTGCAAGATATTTGCTCTAACTTCGACATATTCACCGTGAATTTTTACTCTTTCAGCACCATTGACTAAAGCCTCACCTCGGGTACCAGCAGCTTGAAAACCTAAAAAAGCGACGGTGTGTTTATCATCTGGCAGTAAACTTTTTAGGTGATGCAATACGCGGCCGCCACTTGCCATGCCACTGGCAGAGACAATAATACAAGGTAAATGACGACTGTTGAGTAGCTCAGATTCCTCTTGGGTTTTAACAAACTCAGTCATATCGTCAATTGCTTGGCATTGCTCTTTTGTGAGTTTGTGATGTTTGTGCGCTTTTTCATAAAGATCGGTGACTTTAATAGCCATTGGACTATTGAGGTAAACGGGGACATTGGGAATGCGCTGCTCTTTTTTAAGTTCAGCGATTAAATGTAAAATTAACTGTGCGCGTCCTACTGCAAAAGAAGGCATTAGAAAAATACCCCCGCGTTTAAAGGTGTCATTGATGGCATCAGCAAGAATTTGCTTTGTATCGATTGCTACATGTCGTCTATCACCATAAGTTGCTTCTACTACCAGTAAATCACATGATGCAATCGCCTCTGGCGGATACATGATCGGATCATCTTGCCTGCCGACATCACCACTAAATACAAGTGTTTTACGTTGAGCATTCAATTCGATACTGGCTGCCCCTAAAATATGCCCATTTGGTTTTAATTTGATTTCAACATTCGGTAGTACCTCGACTAAGTGGTGGTAGTCGAGTGGTACAAACAGTGATAATGACTTCTTAGCATCATTTAAAGTGTAGAGAGGTTCTGCCGGGGAGTGCTTTGAAAACTTCTTTTTATTAGCATATTTAGCATCTTCTTCTTGTAAAAAACCTGCATCAGGTAAGAGTACTTCGCAGAGCTTTAGTGTGTCGTGAGAGCAAAAAATCGGTCCTTTAAAACCCTGCTTGTATAAAAGAGGTATATAGCCTGAGTGGTCAATATGTGCATGAGTTAAGAGCACTGCATCTAGTTGTGCTATGTCAAATGGTAGAGATTGCCAATTGCGAGTGCGGTAATTTTTTATGCCTTGATAAAGGCCGCAATCGATTAATATTTTCAGATTATCTATTTCAAGCAGGTGTTTTGAACCTGTCACTGTACTTGCTGCCCCGATAAATGTTAATTTCATGGCAAGCTCCATATTTAGTGTAATTTGCTCTATTTTAGTCAATCTTACTAATTCTGAATTGCTAGTAAGTTGTTGTTAAAAGCTAACATACTGAAAGTTATATTAAAATATATTTGGCATAGAGTTTGATTTAAATTAAATAAATTGGAAATTTGAGAGGTATTTATGGCAGAACAAGGATCTGCGGGTAATGTAATTGCCGCAATTTGTAATGTGTTTTTCCCTGGTCTTGGACAGCTTGTTCAAGGACGTATAGGTGCGGCATTGGTGTTTGCAATTGTTGTCTTTGGTGGTTATGCACTTTGGTTTTTAGTGGTGCCAGCGATTATTGGCGGCATTTTCCATTTGTGGGCAATCATCGATGCGGCGAAGTTTAAAAAAGTGGTTATTTATCGCGAATATTAACGTAAAGATAATTAATGTTCTCCAGCAAGGTTAGCTGCCGCTAATCTTGCAATTCAATCCGCTTAACAAATTATTTGTTGTATTTTGCTCAAAAATAAAACGATGTGGCAGGGCTAAGAGGCTCAGCCAATATTATTAAAAAGCCTGTTTGTAAATGACTGTAAATGAATTTTTGTTGCTGTAAATTTAGATTTACTCTTAAATTCATTTAACTGTATGTTTTTTATTGTTTTATTTTCACTTGTTTATATTTTCTTTAACTAGCCCTGTTTTATCAATTTAAAGTAGTTTGTCGATAAGCACTCACCTTTTGTAATTTTTGTGTTAAAACAATGACGTTAAAATTACATTTTGAAATAAATTGAAATATTTAGATGTGATTTAAACACATAACATTTAGAAAACTTCAGGGAAATCTCATTTTGAAAAACTTAAGCTTATTAGCAATTAGTGTTAAATCAGCACTTTTTGCAGGCGCTGTTGCTACAATGCCAGCAATGGCCCAAGAAGAAACAAACGCGGAAGGCGAAGTTGAGCGTATTCAAGTAACTGGTTCTCGTATTGCGCGTCCAGAACTTTCTCAACCAACGCCAATCATTTCAATCGGTCAAGAAGAAATCGCTAAATCTGGTTTACCAGACTTAGGTAGTGTTCTAGCGGACCTTCCAGCAGTTGGTGCAACAAACACACTTGTTGGTAACAACGATAGCAACTCAGCTGCGGGCCTTTCATCTGCTGACTTACGTCGTTTAGGTGCTTCTCGTACGCTAGTACTAGTTGACGGTAAACGCCACGTAGCTGGTGCACCAGGTTCAGCTCAGGTTGACTTAAACGCGATCCCTTCTGCACTTATTCAAACTATCGAAATCATCACTGGTGGTGCTTCAGCAATCTACGGTTCTGACGCTGTTTCTGGTGTAATTAACGTTATTTTACGTAAAGATTACGAAGGTCTTGAGTTTAACGCTCAATACGGTAACTCTACAGAAGGCGTAGGTACTGAAAACTATTCTTTCGGTATCGTAGCTGGTGCTGATATGGCTGATGGCCGTGGTAACGTTACATTCTTTGCTGAGCAAAGTAACGTTGCAGAAGTAATGGCTAATGACCTTCGTCAAACAAGTGCTTGGGGTACTGTAACAAACCCTGAAGATACTGGTGAAGATGATGGTATTGCTGACCGTTTAACTGTACCAAATGTAATGTCAGAGCGTATTAGCCGAAACGGTGTTATCAACCCATTCGGTTCTGCTGGCAGCATCTGGACATTCAACAACGCAGGCGTTGCAGAATTAATGCCTGAGCGTGATATGACGAACAGCTTTGCATTTGGTAGCTTCCCAGATGGTTGTGCTTACTGTTTCAGCACGCAAGATTACGAAAACGTTTACCCAGCAGTAGCTAAGACAACAGTTGGCTCAACGTTTAACTTTGATTTATCTGACAATGTAAATCTATACAGCGATTTCAAATACGTTCGTTCAGACATTCAACAGCAATTCCAACCTTCTTTCCGCTTTGGTAACGTTTCTATCAACGTAGAAGAGAATGCTTTCTTAGACAACAACCTACGTCAATCTCTACTTGATGATGGTGTAACGTCAGTACGTTTCTCTAAGTTCTTTGATGAACTAGGTAACCGTAGCGCTGACAACCGTCGTGAATTATTCCGTTTTGTTACGGGTACACAAGGTTTCTTCACTCTAAGTGAAACAGACTTTGACTTCGACGTTTATTACTCATACGGTCGTACGGATAACATCCGTAAGACACTAAATGACTTAATCCCAGATAACTTTGTTGCTGCACTAGATTCAGTAATTGACCCAGAGACTGGTAAAGCTGCATGTCGTAGCCAAGTTGCTAGCGCTCAAGGTGAAGGTTATGAAGATCCTGCAAGCGTAAATGGCGCAGACTGTGTTGCTTACAACCCATTTGGTTTAGGTAATGCATCAGCTGAAGCGCGTGACTGGGTTTCTGCAGACGTAACTCGTACAGATAAAATCACTCAGCAATTTGTTGGTGGTTCATTAGCATTTGACACTGCTGAATTCTTCAGCCTACCAGGTGGTGCTGTTGGTATTGCAACAGGTTTTGAATACCGTGAAGAATCATCAGAAACTGTAACTGATGAATTTGCAAAAGCTGGTTTCCTTACAACTGCTGCAACACCTGATTCATACGGTGAGTACGATGTAACTGAAGGTTTCGTAGAAGTTAGCTTACCAATTTTAGCGGGTGTATTCCTTGCTGAAGAACTAACTCTTGATGCTGCATACCGTTATGCTGATTACTCGCACGCGGGTAGCACTGATGCATGGAAAGTTGGTTTAATGTGGGCACCACTTGAAGAACTTCGTGTTCGTGGTACATACGGTCAAGCGGTACGTGCTCCAAACATCACTGAAGCATTCTCGCCACAATCTCCAGGTTTTGCTCGTGTGAGCGATCCATGTGATGCGGACAACATTGGTGATGATGCAGATCGTGCGTCAAACTGTGCTGCAATCGGCATGCCTCCTGGCTTTGAAGCGAACGATAACGTGTCTGTTGACCTAATCAGTGGTGGTAACCCTAACCTGATGCCAGAAGAGTCAACTTCACTAACAGCAGGTTTTGTATGGACTCCTGAGTACATTGAAAACTTCTCTGCAACAGTTGACTACTACGATATTGAAATTGAAGATGCAATTTCATTCATCGCTGCGCAAAGTGTTGCTGATAACTGTGTTGATGCGACTGGCGGTCCAGACTTAAACTTCTGTGGTCAAGTAGACCGTGACCCTGAAACATTCGATATTACACTAGTTCGCTCTGGTTACTTAAACGCAGCAGCACTAACAACTCGTGGTATCGAAGCACAGTTCAACTGGGCTCCAAACTTCAATATCGACGGTAACTTAAAGTTCAACCTACTAGTTAACCACCTAATGGAACTAGAAGATTTTGAATTCCAAAACCGTCCTGACGAAGTAAACGTTGAAGATGGTGAGCTAGGTGATCCATCATGGCAGGGTCGTTTCTCAGCAGATTACGCTCTAAATGACTGGAAAGTAACGTGGACAACTCGTTTTGTTGATCGCTCAGCACGTATTGACCTTTCTCCAGAGGGTGATACGCCTGAAGATCTGAACCCAGCATACGTTGGTTCAATCATTACTCACGACATCTCAGGTACTTATAACATTACTGATAATGCTTATATCGATGTAGGTATTCGTAACTTAACTGATAAGTTACCGCCAGCTTATATCTCAGCGAGTGGTTCTAACGAATCAATCTACGATGCTGTAGGCCGTCGTATCTTCACTAACTTTAAAGTACGTTTCTAATTGAAATATATTTATTAAAGTTAAAGAAAAGGCCGCAATAGCGGCCTTTTTGTTTTATTAATCGTTACTTATTCATTTGCTCGATAAACTGATTTGAATCGGCAATTGATTTATTCATTTCGCTCATTAAGGTTTGAATGTCTCGCTTTAAGCTTGAAAATTCGCCTTTAATAGCGGCAATAGCTTGTGCATTAAGATTGTGTTTTAGGTATAAAACGTTGTCATTTAATGCTGTTAATACTGGTTCCATTTTACTTTCAGAGCGACGCATTGAACGTAATAATTGTTCGAATTGGCGTTTTGTCGCGGACAACTTTTTCTGACTATCGCGTTTTAGTTTAGCATTTGAGTATTGCGCTAATTCATCTTCCCACTCGTCAAACAATGCTTCTGCGACATCTTCGACCGCATTAATTTTGTTCGATACATCTTCGGCTGATTGTTTACTTGCTTGGTAATCATCATTGAGCTGGTCATAAACTTTTTGTAGCTCACCACCATCAAAGTTAATTAAGCTAGTTAAGCGTTCGTAAGCTGATTGGAATTCTTCCTGAGACTCTTGTTGTGACTCTTTTGCTTCTTCTACTCTGTCAATAAGAATGTCGCGTTTGTGTACACCTACGCTTTCCATTGCTGAGTAATAAGCCGTTTGGCAGCCTGAAAGTGTGAGCAAACTGGTTGTCGCGACTGCTAAAAGTATTTTTTTCATAGTATGTCCAATTCTCTTTATGCTTCCTATTATCTTGTTATTATATGGCAATATTTTTTTATTAGTAGCACTTAATATGCAGAACAAAATCGACTATGCACAGATGTTTCAGCACTTAGGTAATGGAGTGAGCTACATTGGCTTTTGGGTAAAAGGTTACATTAAGCGTTGTTTAGATGACCAAATAACCGTTAACGCAGGTTATTTAGCGTATGTGACGTTATTGTCTTTGGTGCCAATGTTGGCAGTGGTGTTTGCGATATTTTCAGCATTCCCTGTATTTCAGGAATTTCGTGCCACCATTGAAAATTTTATCTTTAATAACTTTGTGCCAACCTCATCAGAAACAATTAAAGAACATATCGGCGCCTTTACAGGAAATGCAAACAAAATGACCGCTATGGGCATCGGCTTTTTAATTGTTGTGGCATTGTTTCTAATTCGCAATGTAGACGCTACGCTTAATCGTATTTGGCGCACTCAGAAAAAACGCCCTGTTGTTATTTCATTTGCGGTGTATTGGATGGTATTAACACTTGGCCCAGTGTTGTTGGGGGCTAGTTTAGGTGTGACATCTTATATTGTTAGCTTGGCAACTTATGCTGATGAAGGGATCCCGGGTTTTAGTGGCTTTTTATTGGGGCTTTTGCCTTATGTCATTTCAACCGCTGGATTTATGCTGATTTACACCATAGTGCCTAATATCCGTGTGCCGATAAAGGCGTCTTTACCAGGCGCTATGTTTGCGGCTTTACTGTTTGAATTAAGTAAAAAAGGTTTTGCTGCTTATGTTAGTAACTTTCCATCTTACGAAGTCATTTACGGCGCTTTAGCAACCATTCCTATTTTATTTGTATGGGTTTATCTTTCGTGGATTGTTGTTTTATTGGGTGCTGAGTTTACTGTGTCACTTCAGCATACTTTTGGCAAACAAAATCGCCCGTTAGTTGTTAATGAAGAGGAAGCGTAATATGCAAGGTTTAATTCAACGGGTTAGTGAAGCCAAAGTGGTCGTTGAAGGTGAGGTTGTCGGAGAAATAGGTCAAGGTATTTTATTATTACTTGGTGTCGAAAAGGGCGATGATCAACATAAAGCCGATAGATTACTGCACAAAGTATCTGGATACCGAATTTTTTCAGATGATGAAGGTAAAATGAATTTGAGCCTAAAGGGTATTGATGGTGAGCTATTAGTTGTATCACAATTTACTTTAGCAGCAGATACCAAAAAAGGCATGCGCCCAAGCTTTTCATCTGCCGCAGTACCAGCATTAGGTGAAGAGCTTTATGAGTACTTTGTCAAGCAGGCTAAAGCAAGTTTGAATACAGTGCAAACAGGGCAATTTGGTGCTGATATGAAAGTGCATTTAGTTAATGATGGGCCCGTGACATTTCGCTTAGAAGTGTAAGTGAACTATTTTGTTATTGTAATTTTCAATGGGGTAAATCGCGATGTTTACCTCAAAAACCTTATGCAGCACTTCGTGTAATTGGTTAAGTTGTTGCTTGCTTTCACAAATAAAATTTATAAATAAATGACGATTGTTTGAGTTTTCAAACATGGCCTTTATTTTCTCGTAAAAGTCAGATTGAAAGAGGAAAATAGGGCAATCTTGTTGACTGAATAAGTCGAGCACTATCCAATCGAATTTTTGCGTCATTTCAAGTTTAGTAATATCTGCGTTGATAATATTTTGCCCATTTTCTTTGGCAAAATATTGTTGATAGAGTGCGATTACTTCCGAGCTTTTTTCGATAGTAGTAACACCACATTGAGGAAATTTGTTGGCAATGAAGTTTCGAATCACTCCGCCGCCAAGGCCAACTTCCAATACACTTTTAGGCTCGTTTGTTTTCTTCCATAGCGCAGCAAGCTGTTGTAAATGAGGTAGTAAAAAATACTCGGGATGCTCCACATTACAAATCGATTGCAAAGTATTGTTTATGAGTAACCAACGTAGGTTATTTAGTTGCCTTACAGTACACGTGCCAAGAGATGTTTTTTGCAAGCAGACAAGGTTTCCTAGTGTATCGGCGTGATTTACGAATTCGGTTGTGATCAAGGTAAGCTCTTGTAAAGTCTATTCACTATCAAGCTTAGAATAATACCAAAGTGTTTACCATGGAATGATTCTATATTGACCTTTTTTAGGTTAATCTGTTGCCAAATATCATAATAAGGAGTCGGCATGTTACAAGTAACGACACCCCAAAGTAGTCAAGATTGGCAGGATTATTATCAACTTCGATGGCAAGTTTTACGTGCTCCTTGGCAGCAGCCAAGAGGCTCAGAGCAAGACGAGTTTGAACAAGATGCAGAACACCGCTTTATAAAAAATGAGCAAGGGCAAGTTTTAGGCGTAGCGCGTTTACATTGGAATACCTCTGAGCAAGCACAAGTTCGATACATGGCGGTAAATAAAGATCACCGCGGTCATCATTTAGGTAGCCGATTGCTACATGAGCTTGAAAAAATAGCTTGGCAGCAAGGGGCTAAAGAGTTGCTGTTGTTTGCACGAGATCGCGCTGTTGAGTTTTATAAACGCCATGGATATGTGGTCGTTGAAAAAGCACATTTAATGTATGGCGATATTCAACATTGGAAAATGGTTAAAGTGTGTCCATCTTGTCCTGGTTGGTTCCGTCGTCCAGAGTGGACCAAGGTGTTGCAAAATACATGGCGTGAAGATATTCCAATCAGCGATGCAATGGGTATTAAGGTTGAAAGTTATACCGATTGGCAATTCACCACAACAGCCGAGTTTAGCGCTAACCAAAACCTACACGGTACTATGTTTGCGGGATCGATTTATAGCTTAGCGACTTTGACAGGTTGGGGGGCAACTTACCTTCACTTAAAAGAAATCGGTATTGAAGCGGCTATTGTCTTGTCAGATGCCAGTATTAAATACCTAAAGCCGTTAAAGCTAGATCCGAAAGGAAGTGTGGATTTGCAAAAATGCAGTGGCGACTTAACACTCTTAGAGCAAGGCGAAAAGGCGGTTTATCGTGTGCCTGTTAATATCTATGACGGTGAGCAACTCGTTGCTGAGTTTGTCGGTGAATACACGCTATTACCACAAAGATAAGGTGATATAAGCATAATCGCTTATATCACGGAAGAAGGAAGTAGGTAGCTGTGCCAAGGAAGGCAAAAATACCAACGACATCTGTGACTGTGGTTAGAATTACACCGCCAGCTAGTGCCGGATCAATATCTAGCTTTTTCAGTACTAAAGGTATTGTCACTCCAGCACAACCGGCTGCAAATAAATTCATAAACATGGCAAAAGCGATAACCAAGCCTAGTTTATAATCCCATTGCCATAAGGCGACAACTGTCGCGATTAATACTGCCCAAATCATACCGTTAAGCATGCCGATGGCGATTTCTTTACCGATTAACCAGCGTTGGTTGGCGTCATTGATATGGCCAACAGCAATACCGCGAATGACTAAAGTAAGCGTTTGGCTACCCGCTATGCCGCCCATAGAGGGGACGATGCCATTTAATACTGCCAATATTGGTAAAATGCCAAGAGTTGATTCAAAAAAGCCTGCTACAAACGCAGCAAGAATTGCAGTAACTAGGTTTACCCCTAGCCAAACTGAGCGGCGTTTTGTACTTTTAACTACGGGTGCGAATGTATCTTCTTCATCATCAAGACCCGCCATACTCATCATGCTGTGTTCGGCTTCTTCTCGAATAACATCAACAACGTCATCGATGGTGATACGACCAAGCAATTGACCGTTATCATCTATAACAGGGGCAGAAATCCAATTATGACGTTCAAACAGCTGCGCAACCTCAGACTCACCCATACTCATTGGAATGGCTTCGGATTCATTATCCATCACCTCTCGTACTGTGAGACTTGGACTTTTCGTTAACAGGGTTGCGAGCTGCACATCCCCTAAAAACTTATTTTCTTTGTCTACCACATAGAGCTCATCGGTACCTTCAGGTAACTCGCCTTTTAACCGTAAATAACGAAGTACCACATCAAGCGTTACATCGGGGCGAATGGTAATGGTATCGGTACTCATTAAAGCACCAGCAGTTTCTTCCTCGTATGAGAGAACTACTGTGGCACGTTCTTGGTCGGTTTTATCCATTGAGCCCAATACTTCTTGGTAGACAGTATCAGGTAAACTGCGGAGTACTTCAGCAAAGTCATCATCATCCATTTCTTCTGTTGCAGCAGCAACAAGTGCAGGATCCATTTGGGCGATAATGCCGTTTCGAACATCTTCAGCGAGTTCTTCTAACGTTTCACCTTGTAAGTCAGGATCAACTAGCTGCCATAATACAGTCCGGCTTTTATGTGGGGATGATTCCAATAAGTGTGCAATATCACAGGGAGGCATATGTGCCAACATGCGTCGAACGTGCACAAACATGCCGCTACTTAGGGCTTTTGTTACCTCATGTAGTTGTGTTTGTGAATAATCTTGTTCTAGTGCTTCTGGCATGTTCACCCTATAATAATTTGATGTTTGGAGTGAATGTTTGCAACTCTTTGATTTATAGAGTTTACTTGTCTTAATTTATTGTAGCATTAATGCTGTTAAAAGTTTTAATTAAGTGAGTAGTTTATTCGTCTTCGTTAAATTTGGCTTCAATTAAATTACCGATTGCTGAAAGAGCAGCATCTTGGTCGGGTCCATCGCAACGGACTAATACTTCTTTTCCTTGCGAGCTTTCAAGTAGCATTAAGCCTAATACACTATCAGCATCAGCTGTTTTATCACCTTGAGTAAGGCTAATTTTGGCATCAAATGCCATTGCTAGTTTGGCCAATTGGGTTGCTGCACGCGCATGCAACCCCAGTTTGTTGATAATCAAAAAGTTCTTTTCGATTGCCATATTACCTACTCACTTAGACTTGGTTTGCTCGCGATGATGCGCTTTTACATTTTTATGATGCTTAGCAAAACTTTCGGCCAGAGTTTGCGCCAAATAAACAGAGCGATGCTGTCCACCAGTGCAACCAATAGCTACAGTTAAATAGCTGCGGTTATTTCGTTCTAAATGAGGTAACCAGGTTTCAATAAATGTCTGTATTTGCCACGCAAACTTGTGCACAACAGGTTGATTAGCAAGAAAATCAATAACTGGCTGATCAAGTCCAGTAAGCGGTTTTAAATGTGGCTCCCAGTGGGGGTTAGGTAAAAATCGCGCATCGAAGACATAGTCCGCATGCTTTGGAATACCATGCTTGTAGCCAAATGATTCAAACGTAATAATTAACTGGTTCGATTTTTTACCAAGTATTTTTTCACGAATACTATCAGCTAACTGGTGAACACTTAAATCAGTAGTATCGATAAATATATCGGCTTTTGATGCAATGGGATCAAGCAGCTTTTTCTCGGCTTCAATCGCTTCTTCGAGCGAAATATTATTTAGAGACAGCGGGTGTAACCGGCGAGTTTCTGAAAAGCGTTTAATCAGCGTGTGCTCATCACTGTCGAGATAAAATAGTGTTGGGGTGGCAAAACCTGGAAGGTAATCGAGTACTTCTTCAATCTCTTCCGGCTCTTTTGTCATATTCCGTGCATCAACGCTTACAGCGATTTTGTCATATTTGTCGGAAACAGTTCGGATTAAAGAAGGTAACAGGTTTACAGGGATGTTATCAACAACATAATAGCCGAGGTCTTCCAATACTCTTAGGGCAACGGTTTTACCCGAGCCTGAACGGCCACTGATTAAAATTAGCTGCACTTAAATCTCCTAACGTTAGTTACTCGCTTCACTGCTAATAACTTGATAAAGCTGATGATTGTTCTCAGCATGACGTAGCTGACGACAAAATTGCTTGTCTTTTAGTTTATCAGCGATAGTGGCTAAAGTCTGTAGATGTTGTTGGCAGTTTTGCTCTGGTATGAGCAGTACAACAAACACATCAACGTCTTTGTCATCAATGGCATCGAAAGGGATAGGTGATTGATTTACAATTAAAAAGCCAATAGTGTTTTGCAGGCCATCAATACGACCATGGGGTATTGCAAGTCCTTTACCAATACCTGTACTGCCGAGTTTTTCACGCTGTAGTAAAGCGTCTAAAAACTCTTGAGAAGTAATGTCTGGCGCATGTTGATGTGCGAGATCACTTATAAATTCGAAGAGACGTTTTTTGCTATTAAAAAGGACCGCGGTTTTAGCGCAGTCCTCAGCAATAATATCAGTTAATTTCATTTTAATGGCGAGATAATTTCTCTTTATGTTTTATTACTTGGCGATCAAGTTTGTCGACCAAGCCATCAATTGCTGCATACATATCTTGTTGTGCTTCAGATGCGAACAGTTCACCGCCATTAACGTGCATCGTTGCTTCTGCTTTTTGTGATAACTTTTCAACATCTAGAATAACGTGCACGTTATTGATGTGATCAAAATGCCTCTCAAGTTTTGCAAATTTGTTAGTGACATAGTCTCTTAAAGAATCAGTAATTTCTACGTGACGACCTGTTAAGTTTAATTGCATAAGCATTTTCCTTCTATATGGTCTAGATCAGGCATTTGCGCTGATTAGACGGTGGTATGGATAGCGACTCACGATATTTAGCGATTGTGCGTCGCGCCACTTTAATTCCTTGTTCAGCTAGTAGGTCAGTAATCTTGCTATCACTTAATGGCTTGGCAGGATTCTCTGCAGCTACTAACTTTTTGATCAGTGCTCGAATCGCTGTGGATGAGCACTCACCCCCATTTTCTGTGCTAACGTGGCTTGAAAAGAAGTACTTCAATTCGTAAATGCCACGTGGTGTATGCATGTATTTTTGCGTTGTTACTCGCGATATAGTCGATTCATGCATTTCCACCATTTCGGCGACATCATTTAAAACCATTGGTTTCATAGCTTCATCGCCATATTCAAAGAATGCCTGTTGTTGTTCAACAATGCAATTGGCTACTTTTAATAAAGTGTCATTGCGGCTTTCTAAGCTTTTAATAAACCATTTAGCCTCTTGTAAATGGTTGCGAATAAATTGGCTGTCAGTACCTGACTTCATTGAGCGAGTCAGTGCAGCATACTGCTCATTTACCCGTATTTTTGGCATACTGTCATTGTTTAATTCAACACGCCAGCGGCCTTTTATTTTCTTTACTGAAACGTCTGGCACCACATATTCAGGTTCTTCACGAATGATGCTTTCAGCTGGTTTTGGATTAAGGCTATGTATTAATGTTAAGACTTCTTTTAACTCAGGTTCTTTGAGTTTGGCCTTCTTCATAATGGTACGATAGTCTCTTAACCCTAAAAGTTCCATATGGTTTGAGATTACGCTTTTTGTTTCGCTTAGCCAAGGAGTATTTTTGTCATACTGATTGAGTTGGATCAATAAACATTCCTGTAGCGAGCGAGCAGCAATGCCAACAGGATCAAAAAGCTGAACGCGTTTCAGTACCGCTTCAATTTCATCTAGTTCAATTTGCTCTTGATCTTCAGACTTTTGTACTGCTTCTAAAATTTCTTCTGTACTTTGCGTAAGGTAACCTGAATCATCCACAGCTTCGACGATAGTGGTTGCGATTACTTCATCGTTATCGCTAAACGGCGTCAAGCGTAATTGCCACATAAGATAGTCTTGCAGTGACTCGCTTGTTGAGCCTTGGTAGATGGTGTCATTTTCTGGTGCCGGTGCACTGCTCACTGAAACTGGCGCAGCGCTGATGTAATCATCCCAAGAGACGTCCATAGCAAGGTCGTCGGAAAGGTTTTCGTTGTTTAAGGCGTCGCTGGATTCTATTTCAGATTGGCTAACAGGTGCTTCGAAGTCATCACTCGTTGTTGAGTCATCAGCACTCGATTCAGTGTTTTCATTATTGTTGGTGTCGTCACTGAAATCGTTGTCTTCTTCCAGTAAAGGATTGGCATCTAGGGCTTCTTGTATTTCTTGTTGCAAATCTAACGTGCTTAATTGCAGTAGGCGTATTGCCTGCTGCAATTGCGGAGTCATTGTTAGTTGCTGCCCAAGGCGAAGCTGTAGCGATTGCTTCATGTAGTTATTCTAATCCTTCTCTATTTCTCAAGCTGTTGGTTAACAATTCAACTCCAATTAGGAAGTGCTTTCACTATTACTATAGTCTGAATTGTTCACCTAGGTATACATCACGAACTTTTTGGTTATTTAAAACGTCTTCCGCCGTGCCTGATGCAATTAATTCTCCGTGAGAAACAATATAAGCTTTCTCACATACATCAAGGGTTTCACGCACATTATGGTCAGTAATCAGTACGCCAATGCCGCGATTTTTTAAATGCTCAATTATTTTCTTTATATCTATCACTGAAATAGGATCAACACCAGCAAAAGGTTCATCTAACAGGATAAATTTAGGGTTTGCGGCTAAAGCGCGAGCGATTTCAACACGTCGGCGTTCACCACCGGAAAGTGCCATACCTTGTGAGTCGCGAATATGGCCGATGTTGAATTCTTCAAGTAAATCGTCGAGCGCTTCTTCTCGTTGTACGCGATTAAGATCTTTACGGGTTTCAAGAATTGCCATGATGTTTTGATAAACGGTAAGCTTTCTGAAGATTGACGATTCTTGCGGTAAATAGCCGATGCCTAATCGTGCACGGCTATGCATAGGTTGAAGTGTTATGTCATTATCATCAATGCGAATTGAGCCCATATCACTTGGAACCAAACCAACAATCATATAAAACGTCGTTGTTTTACCTGCACCGTTAGGACCGAGTAAACCAACAATACTGCCGGCTTTTACTTCTAAACCAACATTTTTAACAACTTGACGTGATTTATAACTTTTTGCCAGCTTTTCGGCAATTAATGTGCTCATTTTTCGCCTTGTTTTGTTTGTGTATTGATGATGGTTTTTACTTGGTTATCTGAATTTTTCGCTTTTTTCGATGTGACAGTTTCATTTTCACGGTCGTAAATAATGGTATCTGCTGACATCATGTCGCCATTTTGCTGAAATTTTGCATTTCCAGACATGGTAAATAGTGATTTAGCAACGTCATAAGTAATGTTTTCAGCACTTGCAATTATCGTTGAACCATCTTCTTGAATCGCGCTAAACTTTACTGGCTTACCGCTGGCAATGAGTAATTGTTGATTATCGCCCAGCTCAGTACGCTTATGTGCTTCTAAGTAGTCAGCAGTAATTGACATATTACCGTGTTTTATTTGTACATTTTTTTGAAAAACACCGATGTTTTCTTTCAGTCGTGCTGATTGCTCATCTGCATCTATTTCAAGTGGGTGCTTTAGTTTAATTTGCTCAGCCATTACGTGGCCACTTGTGATGCACAAAGTGAAAGCCAGTCCAGCGATTGACATTAATCTCGTCATTTTATTGGTCATAATAAGTGGTCTTTGTATGGTTGATTAAGTTGATTACTTGCTCTTCTAAATTAGCATTGAGGCCTTGGCCTTTAATTTCAAGCCCCGGGCCTGTCATTTTCACTTCGCTATCCGAGGTCATTATTTTGGTCGAGATGAAATACTCAATACTTGCCGCTTCTATTGTGTCGAGCATCACATCCGTGGTCAGGCTTTTGGCGATTACATTCTGCTCAAGAATAAGCTTTTCGTTATCGTAAAGCGTCGCTTCTTCAGCTTTCAGTTGCCAAACACCTTGCTCCGAGAAAATAGTGAATTGTGGTTTTACAAAGTGTGTAAACCCTAACTCTTGATACATTGACATCTTTTCAGCTGTTACTTTATGACTAACGGTGCCTAAGTCACTAAAGTACGTCTGTTTTAAATCGGTAGCGATGTAATCAGGAATATTAGTGATAGGTTTAACTATCTGTATTTGCTCTTTCGGTGCGAAAAAGTAGGGTAACCACAGCCATAACATGGCAATGGTAAATAAAATTGAAAGCGCAATACGGGCAGACATTAGCTACTAGTACCTGAGTGACTGAGTGGTTTATCTTGGCTCAGCATAATTAAATCTGTTAATTCGCGTACGGCACCAAAGCCACCCAACATCGTGGTTTTGTAATCAGCAATTCGTTTTACGAGCGGGTGTGCATCATTTGTTGCTACCGCAAAACCAACGAGTTCCATGACGGGTAAGTCGGGGCTATCATCACCAATATAGGCTATTTCATCATTGTTGAGCGAGAGCGCTTCTTTTAACGTGTTGAACGCAACAATTTTATCTTCTTGTCCTTGATAAATATGTTGCACGGTCAGGCTTTTCATACGATTTTCGACGATTTTTGAGTTTCTGCCAGTGATAACCGCAACTTGAACGCCGCTATTGATTAATGATTTGATACCAAACCCATCTTTGGTGTGAAATGCTTTTAGTTCTTCGCCATCATTGCCAAGGTAGATGCGGCCATCGGAAAAAACGCCGTCGATATCACAAATTAACAGCTGAATTTTGCTGGCTTTGGCAAAAACAGTTTTGCTTGTTTCTGCATACAGTTCATTAAAAAGCTGCTGTGACGATGTTAAGCTCATAGTACACCTGCTTTTAGTAAATCTTGCATGTTGAGTGCACCAATTGGTCTTTGTTGTTGGTCAACCACAATTAAGCCATTAATTTTCTTTGTTTCCATGATGTTTAATGCTTCTGCTGCGAGCATGGTCTCAGGTGCCGTGGTACATTGCTTGGTCATCACATCAGAAATAGCAGTCGCATGAATATCAATTCGTTGCTCTAAGATACGACGCAAGTCACCGTCAGTAAAAATACCTTGTAATGTATTATTTTGGCTCACAACGGCGGTCATACCAAGCCCTTTAGCGGTCATTTCAAGCAGCGCATTTTTTATCGTTGTTACTTCTGACACGATAGGTAAAGCATCACCTTGATGCATAATGTCTTTGAGCATTAAGAGTAAACGTTTACCTAGGCTACCTCCTGGATGCGATAAGGCGAAGTCATCGGCAGTAAATCCTTTCTCTTCGAGTAATGCAACCGCAATGGCATCGCCCATAGCAAGTGTTGCCGTTGTGCTTGCCGTAGGTGCTAACCCTAAAGGACATGCTTCTTCAGAAATAGCAATGCAAATATGAACATTGGATTGTTGCGCCAGCGTTGAGTTTTTTTTGCCACTCATACCAATTATTTTTGCGCCAATGCGTTTAATAACAGGTATCAGATTAATAACTTCGGCTGTTTCACCTGAATTCGAAATCATCAATAGCACATCATCTTTGGTGATCATACCTAGATCACCATGACTTGCTTCACCTGGGTGCACAAAAAATGAAGGTGTCCCCGTACTTGCTAAGGTCGCAGCTATTTTATTACCAATATGACCTGATTTGCCCATCCCGATTACAATGACACGACCTTTACAGTCGTACATCAACTGACATGCATTGCTAAAATCATCGTTAATATATTGTGCGAGCTGTTCAATCGCGTTTTTTTCGATTTTTAATACACGTTTTCCGCGAGCAATAAAGTTCATGTGTTGGCCTTAAGCGCTTACTGATGAAAAAATAAGGTATTGATAAGCAACAAATGCGACTAGTAGTAAGCCACCTTCTATTCGGTTTATTCGACGTGAGCCACGAATACTTAAACTCATGGCGATTAATGCCACGGTTGCGCCAAGCATAATTAAAATATCACGCGATGATACTGCAGGGTCAACACTTGAAGGGTTAATGATACCGGCAAGAGAGAGCACTGCGAGCAGGTTAAAAATATTAGATCCAATAATATTACCCAGTGCTAAGTCATCTTCATTTTTCAACACGCCAGCAACACATGCTGCCAATTCAGGCAAGCTCGTGCCAATCGCTATTATGGTTAAGCCGATAACTAAATCGCTTATACCGAATAATTTAGCAATATCGGTAGCTGAATCAATAATAAAATGAGAACTGACAGGCAGTACGGCCATGCCAATAACAAGCCACATTAATGCGAGAGGAGTACTGACATTGTCAGGCACTTCATCACAGGCTTCGTCAACAAACGGGTCATGTTCGGCATTGGCTGCTTTACTTTGTTTTACTGAAATAACAGTAACGGCAGCAATAAAGATTACAAACCCAGCCATCAGGGCAATGCCTTCACCAAAGCCTAAGTAGTTATCTGATAAAATATACCAAGCTGCTAGTGAAACAAACATCACCACCGGCATTTCGCGTTTTAAGGTAGTTGAAGAGACATTTAGTGGGCGCAGTAATGCTGTAATACCCAAAACTAAAAGAATGTTAGTTATGTTCGAACCAATAGCATTACCAACCGCTGTGTCCGTTTGCTGCGCTAATGCGGCCTGAGCCGATACCATCATTTCAGGGGCTGAAGAGCCCATAGCAACAATCGTTAAACCAATGATTAATGTTGGAATTCCGTAATTCTTTGCCAGTGCTGCAGCACCAAAAACAAAGCGGTCCGCACTCCACACTAAGCCGACAAATCCTGCAATTAAAATAGCAATTGATAACAACATTCTTGAATAAAAACCAAAATTTAGATAACACCAAATAATATCAAATCTTGATTTAAAACACAGCTTTTGTAACCGTTATTACAAATATTTACTTTTTCATAGGTTTCACAACAATTTCAAAAGGCTTAGAATACACTGCGCAATTAATTCTAGGAGAGCGACTTGTCGCAAAATTTAGTTGAAATAAAGGATGTTACCTTTTCTCGTGGCGATAGAATTATCTATCAAAACATGAGCTTTAGCGTCCCGACAGGAAAAATAACCGCCATAATGGGCCCAAGCGGTATTGGTAAAACAACCATGCTACGCTTAATTGGTGGACAACTAAAACCGGATTCTGGCGACATTCTTTTTGCTAACGAAAGCATTCCAAACATGTCACGCAGCGAGTTATATCAAGCGCGTGAGCGCATGAGTATGCTATTTCAAAGCGGTGCTTTGTTCACCGATATGAGCGTATTTGACAATATCGCTTTTCCGTTACGTGAACACACTAAACTATCCGAAGAGATTATTCGTATTATCGTGTTGATGAAGCTCGAAGCGGTTGGCTTGCGTGGCGCACGTGACCTGATGCCTTCTGAGCTGTCGGGTGGTATGGCTAGGCGTGCAGCATTGGCCCGTGCAATCGCACTCGACCCTGAACTAATCATGTATGACGAACCTTTCGCAGGACAAGACCCGATTTCAATGGGCGTGTTGGTTAAGCTAATAAAATCGCTAAACCAAACCCTTAATATTACGTCGCTTGTTGTGACGCACGATGTGGCAGAGGTTATGAGTATTGCCGATCACGTTGTGATATTGGCAGATAAGGGCGTAATTGGCGAAGGAACACCAGAGCAGGTATCTCAATCTGAATCGCCGTTAGTACAACAATTTTTACAGGGGCTATCTGATGGTCCTGTACCATTCCACTTTGATGCTGCGCCATACAATCAAGATTTATTAATGGGAAGCGAACGTGGTTAATACTATTCAAACAATCGGCCGCAATACGTTAGATACATTAGCAGGCATCGGTCGCGCGCTACTTATGTTACTAGGTGCCATTTTTAGTGTGCCAAATTTCAAAAAAGGTACGCCCCTATTAATAAAACAGCTCTACATGGTGGGCTTTTTATCATTAATTATTATTTTGGTATCAGGTCTTTTTATCGGCATGGTACTGGCCTTACAAGGCTATACGGTATTAGTTGATTATGGTGCAGAAGACAGTTTAGGGCCGCTAGTAGCGCTTAGCTTATTACGTGAGTTAGGTCCGGTGGTTACCGCACTGCTATTTGCGGGCCGAGCAGGCAGTGCATTAACTGCTGAAATAGGCTTAATGAAAGCGACAGAACAGTTAACAAGCTTAGAAATGATGGCCGTTGACCCCCTTAAGCGTGTGATTGCGCCACGTTTTTGGGCTGGAATGATTAGTATGCCATTGCTTGCGATGATCTTCTCTGCGGTCGCGATTTTAGGGGCTCACATTGTCGGAGTAGATTGGCTTGGCGTTGATTCCGGGAGCTTTTGGTCAATTATGCAAGCCCAAGTTTCGTTTGAAAAAGATATTTTAAATGGTGCAATCAAAGCGGTAGTTTTTGCATTTGTTGTGACTTGGATTGCACTTTATAAAGGTTATGACTGTGTACCAACCTCGGAAGGTATTAGTAAAGCAACCACAGAAACAGTAGTGCAATCGTCACTGGCAGTATTAGGATTAGATTTTGTGCTAACAGCAATTATGTTTGGCGCGTAAAGGGTAAAAAATGAATTCGAAGAAAATTGAAATTTTAGTAGGCTTTTTTGTCTCACTTGGCATAGCTGCAATAGTAATGCTTGCGCTTAAAGTTGCCAATGCGGGTATGAGTGGTAACGGTGATAGTTATAGCCTCTATGCAAAATTCGATAATATCGGCTCACTAAAAGTGCGCTCACCGATTAAAGTGGGTGGTGTAGTTGTCGGCCGTGTTGAAGCAATTAATTTAGACCCAACGGACTATGTGCCAGTAGTACACATGAAAATTTCTACAGAATATAGCAATTTTACTGAGACTACCTCGGTCAATATATTAACGTCGGGCATTTTAGGTGAACAATATTTGGGAATTAATCCTGGTGTTATCGCTCATAAAGATATGAACGGCGAGGATGAACTAAGTGAAATGTTTGGCCTCGAAGAAGTGAAAGTTTTAAAAGATGGTGACTTTATTACTGATACAAAATCAGCTCTGGTATTGGAAGAGTTAATTGGTCAGTTCTTATTTAACCAAAGCAACGATTAATTGGGATTGTGATAATTAAGATGATGAAATTTTTAATTGCGACTTTATTAGTGCTTACGTCATGTGTGTCTTTTGCTAAAGGCGTTGACGAAAGTAATCCGTATTTAATGGTGAGAACGGTTGCAGAAAATACCTTTGCCCGTATCACGCAAGATAAAGCAATAATTGAACAAGATAAAAACCATTTAAAAGTGGTTGTTGAGGAAGAACTTCTGCCTTATATCGACTATCGTTATGCGGCGCAGCGTGTTCTTGGTAGCTACATTTCTAAAGTACGAAATATTAAAGATAAAGAAGAGCAAAAAGCAGAAATTGAAAAGCTTAAGCGCTTTATTGATGTATTTCGCGAGTATTTGATTACATCTTACGCAGGTATTTTCACACAGTACCGTGGTCAGGAAGTTGAGTTTGCGCCAGCTCAAGACTTTTCGGAAGACAAATTAGTTTTGGTTAAAACTAAGATCGTGGAATCAGGAAAACCTGATATTAATATCGACTTTAAGGTACGCAAAACTAAATCTGGTGAGTGGAAAGGCTTTGATATGTTACCAGAGGGCATAAGCTTACTTGATGCCAAACAGTCTGAATTTCACGGTATTCTGCGTACAGAAGGATTAGGTTACGTAATTGATATGCTAGATAAAAAGAGCAAGTTGCCAGTGCAATTTGCTGGTGAATAAGCAATGTCAAAATTATCGTTAACAGCAGTAGATGAGGCTAATTACGTATTGAGTGGCGAATTAAATCGCTACTCAGTTGCCAATCTGCAGTTACCAAAAAATAGCTCTACATCCACTCTCACACTTGACCTCAGTGCAATAACTAAAGTTGATACTGCAGGGCTCGCATGGTTAATCTATAGTTTCTCGCAATTGCAACGGAACAATATAAGCCTTAAACTTGTCCACTTACCTGAGCAGCTCAAAAAGCTAATGCAATTGGGTCACGTAGAGAATTTATTTGAGTAGAGTTAATGGATCCTAAACAAGTCGAAGATATTTTATCGCAAGCACTATCGCTTGATTTTGTAAAAGTTAAAGCTGAAGGCAGCCACTATGAAGTGATTGTTGTTGGTGAATGTTTTGCTGACGTATCACGCGTTAAACAACAGCAAATGGTTTATGCACCATTAATGGAAAAAATTTCTGACGGCACTATGCATGCCGTATCAATTAAAGCTTACACGCCAGAGCAATGGGAACGTGATCGCAAATTGATGATGCTATAGGTGGCATCAATGGATCAATTTGTAATTCAAGGCGGCAGCACGATTGCTGGTGAAGTGACCATTTCGGGTGCCAAAAACGCCGCACTACCTATTTTATTTGCTGCAATTCTTGCAAACAGTAAAAGCCGGTTTACTAATGTACCGCGCTTACGTGATATCAACACCACAGAGGCGTTACTTGCAACGCTTGGTGCCAAAGTAGAATGGCAGCAGGATGATTTGGTTGTAGATGGAAGTACTATTGATAAAGTACTTGCGCCATATGATTTAGTGAAACAAATGCGCGCATCTGTGCTTGCACTTGGCCCGCTACTTGCGCGCTTTGGTGAAGCACAAGTGTCACTTCCAGGTGGTTGTGCGATTGGTGCACGTCCTGTTGATCTTCACATTTCAGGCCTTGAAAAAATGGGTGCTGATATTACTGTGGAAGGCGGCTACATCAATGCCAAAGTAAATGGTCGCCTGAAAGGTGCACACATCTTTATGGATGTAGTTAGTGTGGGAGCGACCGAAAATTTACTGATGGCAGCAACTCTAGCGGATGGCGTCACGGTTTTAGAAAATGCTGCGCGTGAGCCTGAAATCACCGACCTTGCCAAATACCTCAGTGCTATGGGGGCAAAAATTACCGGTGCAGGCTCTGATCGCATTGAAATTATTGGCGTTGAAACACTTACTGGTTGTGAACATCGTATTTTACCTGACCGTATTGAAACAGGTACATACCTAGTTGCAGCAGCAATGGCAAAAGGCGAAGTGCTTTGCCATGGTACAGATCATTTCAGCTTAGAGCCGGTTATTGAGAAATTGCGTGATGCAAATGCCCATATCGAGTTAACTGATAACAGCATTTACTTAGATATGCGAGGCCGCATGCCAAAAGCGGTTAATATTAAAACCTCTCCGCATCCGGGCTTTCCAACTGACATGCAGGCTCAATTTACAGCCCTTAATGTCGTTGCTGAAGGCAGCGCAACCATTACGGAAACGATTTTTGAAAACCGTTTTATGCATGTGCCAGAGCTTAAGCGTATGGGGGCAAATATTCGTTTAGAGGGCAACACGGCAATTTGTGAACATACTGAGTTGTTGAGTGGCGCTCAAGTGATGGCGACCGATTTACGTGCATCAGCCAGTTTAATTTTAACGGGTGCAATTGCGCAAGGCGAAACAATTGTAGATCGTATCTACCATGTAGATAGAGGCTATCAACGTATCGAAGATAAGCTAGGTGGCTTAGGGGTAAAAATTGCTCGTCGAAAAGCTTAGATAACACGATATAAATTAAAAAGGCCGCAATTGCGGCCTTTTTAATGTGTGATTATTAACATTAGAACTGCAGTTCACCCACTGTGACGGGCAGAATAATCGTTTTGCCTTCACGAAGAATGGAAAAGTTTAATGTTTGTCCAGGTGGAGTATTGGTGATTAATTCGAGTGTTGTATTTGTATTAACCACTTTCTTGCCATCAATTTTAGTCACAATATCATTGAGTTCAAAGCCAGAACGCCATGCTGGGCCTAACGGGTCTAAACGCGCAACACGCATGCCATAAACAGGCGTATGGTTATTTCTTACCAAGCGGCCAGAGCTGTCAACTGGATCGGCATCAAAGCCAATGTAACCGCGAATTACACGACCATATTTAATGATTTTATCCATGACCTCTTTTGCTAATGAATAAGGCACAGCAAAGAAGATTCCTTGCACTTCTAGATTTCTTGCATGTTTGAACTTGGCTGAGGTAATACCTACTAGCGTACCATTGGTGTTTATCACTGCGCCACCGGAGTTACCTGTGTTTACCGCTGCATCCATTTGTAAGAAGCGTGTATGACGAGTTTGGGCAATATTAGTTTTGTCAGTAGCACTGATAATGCCTTGCGTGATTGTTTGACCAAGATTGAGCGGGTTACCGATAGCGAGAATGACATCACCTACTTGCGGTACAAAATCGTTATTTGTAGGGATCTCAGGTAGGTGTTCAGCAGTAATTTTTAGTAATGCTAAATCGGTTGGCACATCAAAGCCAATTACTTGAACATCAGTAAATTGGCGTCCATCATTTAATACCACAACAATTTGGTCTGCATTATTGATAACGTGATAGTTGGTAAGAATGTAGCCCTTTTTTGACATGATAATGCCAGAGCCAAGCTCCCTTACTGCGCTAACAGGGCGTAAACTACGAGGCCGGTTACTAATCGATTCAGAGTAAATGTTTACTACAGCTGGCGATGCTGCTTTAACGGCATTGGCAAAGCTAAGGTGACTTGCATTTAATGGTGTTTTATTCGCCTGAAATTGTTCGCGTAATAAGTCTGGTGAAAATACCAGAAGGTAAATAAAGGCAAAACCAAGCCCTAACAAGATTGGGGTCAGTAAAAACTGTAGCTTTTTTAACACACTGGGCCGTTTAATTATTTTTTTCAAAGGGTGTTTATTGTGGCAAGAATATGACTTTTCGGCAAGTTGCAGGTGGTTTCACACATCCATAAAAAAACGCTCAAGCTAAGTTGAGCGTTTTGATGTAGCAAGTTGTATGAAATTGAATTATTGAATCTGTACGTTAAAAATTCGTGTGCCACGTTGAACACGAAGGAAGATGTATCCCTCTACATCGTCAACAGCCTTACTTAAGTCGCGAACAGATTCAACACGCGTGCGGTTTACCATTAAGATAACATCACCTTCCTCTAACCCTACACGTGCTGCTGGGGCACGATTTGAATCAATCGACTTGATAACAACACCTTCTTTGCCGTCATCCGTTTGGCCAGCTTCAAGTGTTGCGCCAGTTAAATTACGATGCATTTTATCTGCAGCCGTTGCAGTATCTGACATGCCGCCAAGTTTTACTTTAACGGTTTTATTCTTGCCATCACGAATAATGCCTAGCTTAACTGTTTTACCTTCTCCTGACGTTGCTATTTTGCTACGCAGCTCCATAAAGCTGTGAATTTTCTTACCGTCGATACTGACAATAACATCATTGACTTTTAGGCCAGCTTTTTCTGCTGCACTATCTTCGATAATCTCATTAACAATTGCACCTTGCTTGGTTTCTAAACCAAATGCTTTTGCGACGCCAGCATTGACATTGCTACCTAAGATACCGAGGCTACCACGGCGTACTTCACCATATTCTAAAATTTGGTCAACGAGACTTTTCATCATATTTGATGGAATGGCAAAGCCGATACCTACATTCCCGCCAGAGGCACCTAAAATTGCAGTATTAATACCAATAAGCTCACCATTAAGGTTTACCAATGCACCACCTGAGTTACCTTGGTTGATTGCTGCATCGGTTTGAATAAAGTCTTCATAACCTTCAATATTAAGGCCTGAGCGACCAAGCGCACTTACGATACCCGAGGTAACTGTATGGCTTAAGCCGAAGGGATTACCAATAGCAACAGAGAAATCACCAACACGAAGCTCGTCGGAATCTGCTAGTTTCACTTCGGTTAAGTCATCACCGTCTACCTCTAGCAACGCAATATCAGATTGCGGATCACTGCCTACCAGTTTTGCTTCAAACTCGCGACCATCTTGAAGGGTAACAATAATTTTTTCGGCATCTTGAATAACATGATTGTTAGTAACAATGTGACCATCGCTGGCATCAATAATTACCCCTGAACCTAAACCGCTGAAAGGGCGCTTTTCAGCGCGCGGTTGTCGCTGAGGGTTGCCAAAAAAGAAGTCAAATGGGTCTACGCGCTGGCGCACTTCTTTTGAACCAGAAACACGGATGCTCACCACACCAGGAGTCACTTTGTCGAGCATAGGTGCAAGGGTAGGTAGTTGTTGGCCGTTAACCGAAACAGGTAATTTTGCGTGACTAATCGCCGGAGAAACTAATAAAGTAGCGGAAAGAATTGCTGCGCTTAATACAGATAATTTTGTTTTCATAGTCAAAATAACGCTCCTTAAATCAAAAAGGTAGCCAATTTGTACTGTGCTAGTACGCCACAAATTGGCCAGTTACTTATAATGACTATGGGGTCAAAAAAAAGTTCATCAAGATGCGATTAAGCACTTTCTGATTGCTTATTTTCTGAACTATCACCTCTAAAAATACCTGTTTCGCCGGTAACAAAGTCTGCTGGCGGTGCTTGTAATTCTGCATTTCTCGCAAGGATCTCAGTGCGTGTTACATCGTTATTACGTGTTTCAGGCAAAATTTCAGTGGCTTCTTGGGAAAAGAAAGGAACAACTTCACTGTCGTTTTTAGCGACGAGTAGTTTATTTGTTTCTTCCATGTGCTTAACAAGTTGAAGGTAACTGTCTTGCATTTTTCCCATCAGTTTATTGGTGTGAGCGACATGATCTCCCACATCTTGTTTAAACTGCTCGAGGTCATTTTGCGCTTTTTCTACTTCTTTCTCGAGCTCGTCATGTTCATATTGACGTTTAGTAAGTAGGCTTCCGGTGAAAAAACTTGCTATGGCTGTCGCAACTAATAAGGTGATCCAAATGGCTGTACTCATATTATTAAGCCTTATAATTTTTGAAAATACATACTTTAAATATACGCTTTGATTGCGCTCGTGTTAATATTTTACATCAAATTTTAAGTAACTCTTTGTATTTATGATGACCCCTTGGCAAAAATATCAACAAGATTTGACGCGTGATGATTTTCACCATGATGCCGCGCAAGAAAATGCGGTGCGACATTTGCAGCGTTTATATGACGATTTAACGGCGCAACCTCCAGTTAAAAAAGGTTTCTTTGCCAAGCTTTTCTCAAAGCCTGAAAAACGTGAAATCAAAGGGTTATATTTTTGGGGTGGCGTAGGGCGTGGCAAAACTTATCTTGTTGATACGTTTTTTGAAGCCTTGCCATTTGAGCGCAAAATGCGTGTGCATTTTCACCGCTTTATGCATCGCGTACATGATGAGCTTAAACTGCTTAAAGACGTTCAAGATCCTCTTGAAAAGGTGGCAGATAAATTTAAAAGTGAAGCCGATATTATCTGTTTTGATGAATTTTTTGTGCAAGATATAACCGATGCAATGTTGCTTGGTGGCTTGATGCAGGAGCTATTCAAACGCGATATCGTTTTAGTTGCTACGTCCAATATTGTACCTGATGAGCTATATCGCAATGGTCTTCAGCGTGCGCGATTTTTGCCTGCGATCGATTTAGTTAAAGCAAATACCGAAGTGGTTAATGTTGATTCGGGTATTGATTACCGTTTGCGTACACTGGAACAAGCGGAGATCTATCATAGCCCACTAGATGCTCAAGCAGATAAAAATTTATATGAATACTTTGATAAGTTATCGCCAGAGCCTGGTCATAAAGACAAAGTTATCGAGGTTGAAGGGCGCAATCTAACAACTCGAATGGAAGCTGACAGTATTGTAATGTTTGAATTTAGCGAGCTATGCGAAACTGCGCGCAGCCAAGTAGATTACATGGAGCTCAGCCGGATTTATCACACTGTGCTACTTTCAAATGTAAAATATATGGGTTCAGAACATGCTAACGATGATGCAGCGCGCCGCTTTATTGCTTTGGTTGATGAGTTTTACGAGCGCAATGTTACATTAATTATTTCTGCCATCGCACCGTTAGAAGAACTTTATACAGGCGGTATTTTAGACTTTGAATTTAAACGCTGTATTAGCCGCTTACAAGAAATGCAAAGTTTAGAGTACTTAGGGCGTGAGCATTTAGCCTAACGAGACGTGTTTAACGTAAAGAAACTAGAACTTAGGCCTAGTTTCTTTAACCTTTCTTTTCTACTGCAACTTTACTTTTTTAATTTTTAGCCACGCGTTACCGCCTTTTTCATCGGTTAGATTTGGCACAAAATAAAGTGCAGAAACATTAGCTTTTGTGACGCCTTTATCTTTAGACCAGCTTGGTGTCCATTTTGGGCGGCTGAAATTATCGAAAGTTAATGAGTGCGTTTGCCATTTATTCGCACTTGGCAATATTGTTTGATAGTGCGCATAACTTTTATCACCTGTTCCACCATAATCTTTCTGCGATAACTTAACCACTAACGGTTTATCGCTTTGATAAGTGATCTCGATACTTGTGATACCTTCCAGGGATTTTTTGGGCAGATCGTAAATTAACTCCACCCATGAATTATTTTGCTTATCGACACGTGGTACGCGGTTGAACGCTATACCCACATAATCTTTTTTTACTAATGGTTCTTCATAGCTTGCAGTACTGCCGTGTGGGTCTACTGCGAAACGCCATTGTTTCGCATCTAGGCTTTGCGTCGCGTTTAGTGAAAAGCTTGAAAATAGTATTGCTGTAAGCAGTGATTTTAAATACATAATCTTTTTCTTATGGTGATTATTTTATGTTTGTAGCAATACAGGGGAGGTTGCTGGATGAGAGGTTGATTGTAGGGTAGTTTATTTTGTTGTGGAAGTGGGCATTTAGTCTTAGTGATTAAGTTCATTTTTGTTTCTACTTCCCTGTTATTATCTTGCACCATCCATGGTGCACTCGTTCATTCTTTTTTAATCGGTAAAAACGAACCACAAATTTATCGGGAATAAATTTGAACAGCGAAGCTGGCCCGAAGGGTGAAATATACGTATGTATTTCGTAATAAAAGCCGCCCCGAAATCAAACTTATCTTCAAATAATTTTTAAATGTGAACATAAACGCCATCAAGCTAGCCATTCCGTTTCAATCAAACCCGACAAGTGGGTTTTAATTGATAATACGAGACTGGAAGCGGAGCGTGTCGAGTAAGTCATACTGAGATAGGGATATCGATTTATGACGTTTATCTTTAAATTTAAAGCTACTTTGAGGGTTAAGTTTGATTGTACGGCCGCCTTTCTTTTGGTTACTTTATTTTTGGCGAGACAAAGAAAAGTGACATGAGCCCCATGGATGGGGTTTATTAAAATACATGGAGGTAAGTGCTGAAATTTTACTCAATGTTTCAAAATCCTACTCAACCCCTTACTCGCAGCCAAAAACCTTTATTTTCCTCAAATTATTAGTAGAAAAACTATCCAGGCCTTGCTATAATCCGCGTCCGCCACTTACCGTTCTACCTCGGTTAGTTTAGCCACAGCTGAGGGTTTTAAGTCTTGAGCTCGAAGGGGTTGAAGCAAGTGTAATAGAGCAGCAGAAATTTTTCTGCTTGTGGTTTTTAAATTGTAAACATTGGATTTTTAATAAATGAAAACGTTTGTTGCTAAGCCAGAATCTGTAAAACGTGACTGGTACGTAGTTGACGCTGAAGGCAAAACTTTAGGTCGTATCGCTACTGAAATCGCTCGCCGTCTACGCGGTAAGCATAAAGCTGAATATACTCCTCACGTAGATACTGGTGATTACATCATCGTTATTAACGCTGAGAAAGTTACTGTAACAGGTAACAAGACGACTGATAAGATGTACTATGCTCACACTGGTTTCCCAGGTGGTCTTAAGTCTATCACTTTCGATAAGCTTCAAGCTAAAAAGCCTGAAATGATCATCGAAAAAGCAGTTAAAGGTATGTTACCAAAAGGCCCTCTAGGTCGTGAAATGTACCGTAAACTAAAAGTATACGCAGGTTCAGAGCACGCACACGTTGCTCAACAGCCTCAAGTACTGGACATTTAAGGAGCATAACTCATGGCAAATCAATACTACGGTACAGGTCGTCGTAAAAGTTCAAGTGCTCGCGTATTCTTACGCCCAGGTACTGGCAACATCGTAATCAATCAACGTTCTATCGAAGAATATTTCGGTCGCGAAACTTCTCGCATGGTTGTTCGTCAGCCGTTAGAGCTAGTTGAAATGACTGAAAAGTTTGACCTTTACATCACTGTTGAAGGTGGTGGTTCTACTGGTCAAGCGGGTGCTATCCGTCACGGTATTACTCGTGCGCTTATGGAGTTTGACGAGTCTCTTCGTTCACCACTTCGTAAAGCTGGCTTCGTTACTCGCGACGCTCGTAAAGTTGAGCGTAAGAAAGTGGGTCTTAAGAAAGCACGTAAGAACACTCAATTCTCAAAACGTTAATTTTTTACGTTTACAAGAATTACAAAACCCGAGTTTTTGCTCGGGTTTTTTATTGCCTAAAATTCCTTCTTTTTAGTTTTTATCAACTTTCTAATACCAATTTTGTTAAGTACGTGTGCAAGGTTAGCGCTGTAACCATGAAACGATAACTAGGCGTGGTTCTTCTTATGTAGTTGTTCTCCATTGATAAATTCTAACGTAGTAAGCATGATAATTAGTCCGACAGGATGACTAGTTACTTAAGTGAACTGGTAAAATTATTGCCAAAACCCTTTGTTACGCCTCACTACACTTCTCAACAATTTCCCACAGTCACTTACAGTGTGAAGCAGTAAAATTTCCGCGTTACTTACTCTACAAATAAATTGTATCAAGGAAATGATATGACTTCATTTAAACGTATGTCATTGGTGGCAGCGGCAATAGCAGCCGTTTTTGCCAATAGTACATTTGCTAAGCAAAGCAATGAACCAAATATTGAACGCATTCAAGTGGTATCGAAACGCTCAAGTGTGCTTACTGAAATTACCGAAGATGCTGAAAAGCTGATTAATATGCCTGGTGCGTTAGGTGACCCATTGCTAGCGGTATATGCATTACCCGGTGTGGTTGCCGCAGGCGGTTCAATGGGGGAGCCTGCTGTTAGAGGTTCATCGCCAGATGATAATTACTTTGAAGTTGACTTTATGCCTGCAGGTTATATTTTCCATGACTTTGGCAGCTCGATTTTTAATAAATACTTAGTGCAAGACTTTCGCCTTTATTCCGCAGGCTATGGCACAAGTTTTAGTGATGCAACCGGTGCTGTATTTGATGTCACACTGCGCAACCCAAAAAATCAGAATATCAAAACCACAGTTGATTTTACTATGTTTAAAGCGGGGGTTTTTGTTGAAGGGGCGCTGACCGATGATATCGCTTTTTACCTTTCTGGGCGAAAAAGCACATTGCCATTATTTTTTTCAGAAGGTGAAGAAATCGAAGATGAAGATGGAGAAAGTACAGGCATAACGGTTAATGAAGCGCCAGATGACTATGATTACCAAAGCAAATTTGTCTGGGATGTTAATAGTAGTAATGTATTAAGTGTATTGTTCACGGGGGCAGAGGATAGTGCCGCAGCAAGCTTTAGTGAGCGAGCGGACTTATCACTTAAAAATCCGGATTTTCAAGGCGATGCAGATTTCTCTCGCTCCTTCGATAGCCAAAATATTATTTGGGATCATTATGGCAAAGGTTTTCAAGCTAAAGCCGGTTTAGGTGCATTATCACATTCTGGACGATTAGATTACGGCCGCAGCCCAATAACGCCTAGAGGCTATTTTGAAGAAGAAAAAGAAGATCTCATAACTTATAAATGGCGATTAAGTTTTAATGTTGCTGGTGATGACTTACTTACTTTTGATGCCGCTTATTTCGATAAAACGATTAGTTATGAATACGATACCTTTTTGTATGTTTGTACCGAGCTTGACCCTGATTGTGAGCTTACAAAAGGAGAGCGCATAACGGGGAAAAGAGAGGTGGATATTGGTAGTTATTTTATCGGTGCAAATTATCAATATACGATTACCGACTCGATAATTGCTGATGTTGGTGTGCAGCATCAAAAAAATGATTACAGTGATGAAGCGTTTACTCATCCTCGCTTAGGATTAACGTATCATATTAATCAAACACAGTCTGTATGGGCTAAATATGGTAGTTACAATCGCTTGCAAGAAATTGACACGATTTTAGAAGATACAGGTAACCCCAATTTAAAGTCGCAAACAGCAAATCAATCGGTTGTTGGTTATCAGCAGTTTTTGGCGGATGACTGGAGTTGGTCAATTGAAACCTATTACAAAACTATGGATAACTTACCGTTAGCGCTTACTGAAAACGATGCTGACCACTATTTACGTTATAGCAATGATGTTACGGGAAGAGCTTATGGTGTCGATTTACTGATTAATAAAAACAAAACCGATCGTTGGTACGGTTGGATGAGTTTAAGTTATGGCAAAAGTGAACGTACTGATGAACGCCGTGATATCACTCGCGACTACTATGCCGACACACCACTGGTGTTTAATATGGTGTTTAATTACCAAATTAGTGAACGCTGGAATGGCGGTTTCAACTTCACTGCGCGCAGTGGTCAATCTTACACGCCTATCGTTGGAGTTCGAGAAAACCCTGAATTTGAGGGGAATTTCTTACCTGAGTATGGCGAACCATTTTCAGAACGTTTCGACACATATCATCGCTTAGACGTACGATTTGAGCGTAAAACAGACTTCTTTGGTTTAGATGCGTTACTCATTTTGGAAGTGATGAACTTATATGCCAAAGACAATACTGCTTACATTGATCTTGACTACACTAAAGTAAAATCGACAGATGATTTGATTTTAAACGAGCAGAGCGATGACTTTGAAATGCGTCCTTCCGTTGGATTTTCTTTCACATTTTAGTCACAAATTAGTCTAAAGCGAGGAATTTCCTCGCTTATTTCATTGGTTAATCCTCCCGCAGGTTGCTATACTCTGGCTTGCATCAAATGTGGCCAGAAAAGCATAATTTAGCGACTAATACCAACTCACTTAAATAGCTGATCATCCTAGCGGACTAAATATCATGCTAACTGCGTTAGAATTTATCAATGTAGAACAACTACATAAGAAAAATTCCGCCTTGTTATCATTTCATTTATCTAACGCTATCACTGATCACATAGTTAACAGAATTGGTATAATAACTTTGAATTTCACACTTACTTTTGCAGAGTTTTGATCTCTATCAGGACTCACTTATTCATTTTTGGGTAAGCTCTGCAAAAGCACAGAATTTTCACAGTTTTAGGCTGTGTGTTCGTGATTTCAAATAAATCGAACTAAAATACAATTTAATTGTGCTTGAAGACCCGTATAACCTTGTTTTAATCAAGGCTTTTATTTATGATCGCACCTATTTTGTAAAGTCAAAATTTAAACTGCTGTAACTGATGTTCTCAATATGGCAAGTGTTGGGAATCATAGTGGAGATGAGTGGATGAGCAATGCGCCAGTAGACAATAGCCGCCGTCGCTTTCTAACTATCGCAACTTCTGTTGTTGGTGGTGTGGGAGCTGTAGGGGCTGCTGTTCCTTTTATCGCGTCGTGGAACCCAAGTGAGAGAGCAAAATCTGCAGGCGCGCCTGTAGAAGTTGATATCTCGAAGCTTGAGCCAGGACAATTAATTCGTGTTGAGTGGCGAGGTAAACCTGTATGGGTTATCAATCGTACACCAAAAATGCTTGAGCAGATGAAAGCTCACGAAGGTCAACTTCGTGACCCTAATTCTGACGAGCCGCAACAACCAGAGTTCGCAAAAAATGCGTACCGTTCGCAAAAAGAGAATATCTTTGTTGCTGTAGGTATTTGTACTCACCTTGGTTGTTCACCAACTTTCCTTAACGGTGGTTTTGGTGAAAAGGTTGAAGGTACTGAAGACGGTTTCTTCTGTCCTTGTCATGGTTCTAAGTTTGATATGGCTGGCCGTGTTTTCCAAGCTGTACCAGCACCATTAAACCTAGAGATCCCTCCTTACACATTCATTGATGACACCACTATCTTAGTTGGTGGAGAAGAAGGGGCTGCGTAATGTTTGCTAATATTATCGACTGGATTGATCAACGTATTCCGATGACTCGCGTTTGGAATATGCACATTGCTCAATATCCTGCGCCGAAAAACTTTAACTTCTGGTACTTCTTTGGCTCACTTGCCATGCTAGTACTTGTTAACCAAATCGTTACGGGTATTTGGTTAACAATGAACTATGTTCCTTCAGCAGAAGGTGCGTTCGCATCAGTTGAATACATCATGCGTGATGTTGAGTACGGCTGGTTACTGCGTTATTTACACTCAACGGGTGCTTCTGCATTCTTCGTTGTTGTTTACCTACACATGTTCCGTGGCATGATCTACGGTTCTTACCAAAAGCCACGTGAATTACTGTGGTTATTCGGTATGTTCATCTTCTTAGCGCTAATGGCTGAAGCATTTATGGGTTACTTATTACCTTGGGGACAAATGTCTTTCTGGGGTGCACAGGTAATCATTTCACTGTTTGGTGCAATTCCGGTAATTGGTGAAGACCTAACTCAATGGATCCGTGGTGACTACGTAATTTCAGGTGCAACGCTTAACCGCTTCTTCGCACTACACGTAATTGCATTACCACTGGTACTCGTTATCTTAATTTTCTTACACATTATTGCACTTCACGAAGTGGGTTCTAACAACCCAGACGGCGTTGAAATTAAGCGTAAGAAAGGCACTGTTGCTGAAGAAGATAAAGCGAAATTTAAGTTCCACGAATACTATACAAGCAAGAAAGACATCGTTGATGCGATTCCATTCCACCCTTACTACACAGTTAAAGATATTGTGGGTGTGACAGGTTTCTTAATCTTGTTCTGTTGGGTTGTTTTCTTTGCACCAGAAATGGGTGGTTTCTTCCTAGAAGCGCCAAACTTTGAAGCTGCAAACCCGCTGAAGACACCTGAACATATTTTCCCTGTTTGGTACTTCACACCGTTCTACGCAATCCTACGTGCTATCCCTGATAAGCTACTAGGTGTAATCGCGATGGGTGCATCAATTGTTGTGCTTGCGTTATTACCTTGGATTGACCGTGGTAAAGTGAAATCAATTCGTTACCGTTGTGGTTTCCACAAGTTAAACATTGCTCAGTTTGTTGTTACTTTCATCATCCTTGGTTGGGTTGGTGCAACACCACAAACAGACTTTAAAACTGTGTTATCACAAATTACGACTGTAACTTACTTCATGTTCTTCGTATTACTGTTCTTCTACAGTAAAAACGAAAAGACTAAGCCACTGCCAGAGAGGTTAACG
This sequence comes from Pseudoalteromonas piratica, assembly GCF_000788395.1. NCBI lineage: Bacteria > Pseudomonadati > Pseudomonadota > Gammaproteobacteria > Alteromonadales > Pseudoalteromonadaceae > Pseudoalteromonas > Pseudoalteromonas piratica. The sequence goes on along the minus strand of NZ_CP009888.1, from coordinate 441,612 downwards.
AAATGATGAAAAAGCTAATTATTGGTTTATTCGCTTTGTTGCCTTCATTAACAATGGCAGCAGGCCCGTCGGTTCCACTATTAGATGCGAACCATGATTTAACGGATAAAGCGTCTTTACAACGTGGTGCTAAATTGTTCATGAACTACTGCTTAGGTTGTCACCAAATGCAGTACCAACGTTATGAGCGTACATTCCGTGATATTGGTATTCCAACTAAAGTTGGTGAAGAGCAACTTATTTTTGATGGTTCAAAAGTAGGTAGTCACATTCTTAACGCTATCGAGCAAGACGATGCAGCTAAGTGGTTTGGTGCTCCACCACCAGATTTAACATTAGTAGCACGTGTTCGTGGTGCAGATTGGATTTACACTTACCTTAAGTCTTTCTATGTAGATGAAAGCCGTCCATTTGGTGTAAACAACTCTGTATTCCCATCAGTGGGTATGCCACACGTATTGCAAGAGTTGCAAGGTGTACCAACGGCTCGTTTTGAGGAAGTTGAAGAGCACGGTGTGAAAGTTCAGAAAGTAGTTGAAATTACGACTGATGGTTCAGGCGAAATGAGCGACGACGAGTATGACCACGCTGTTCGTGACTTAACTAACTTCTTAGCGTATGTTGGTGAACCAACACGTCTACAGTCAGAAGCGATTGGTTATAAGGTATTAGGTTTCCTAGTAATCCTATTTATCCTAGCGTTCTTACTGAAGAAAGAATACTGGAGAGATGTGCATTAATTTGCACACTTTTTAGCACAAAATTTGTAATAGGGGCTTAAGCCCCTATTGCTGTTTTTAATATACTGGAGGAAAGCATGGCTGTAGCTGCCAATAAGCGCCCTGTGATGACACTGTTTTCAGGTGAAAACTGTATGTATAGCCACCAAGTACGTATTGTACTTGCAGAGAAAGGCGTGAGTGTTGATATTCACCTAGCAGAAAAGGACAATTTGCCAGAAGCGTTACACGAAATTAACCCTTATGGCACAGTACCGACCCTGATCGATCGTGAGCTTGGTTTATACGAAGCAAACATCATCATGGAATATCTAGACGAGCGTTTTCCTCACCCACCATTAATGCCTGTATACCCAGTGATGCGTGGCCGTAGTCGTTTAATGATGCACCGCATTGAAAACGATTGGTACAGCTTAGCGAAGAAGATCTCTGCAGGTGTTGATGTTGAAACTTCACGTCGTGAATTAACAGAAGGCCTTTTAGCTGTAGCACCAATTTTTGGTGAAGCGCCTTACTTTATGAGTGAAGAATTCAGCTTAATCGATTGTTACTTAGCCCCGTTATTATGGCGCTTACCTGAGCTTGGCATTGAATTGACAGGTCAAGGTAGTAAAGAGATGAAAGACTATATGATGCGTTTATTTGAGCGTGAGTCTTTCCAAGCGTCTTTAACTGAAGCTGAGCGTGAGATTAGACTTTAATGACTTCTAATCGCCCTTATTTACTTCGCGCTTTCTTTGATTGGATTGTCGACAATCAATGTACGCCACATTTAGTTGTTAATGCTGACTTTCCAAATGTGGTTGTGCCTATGCAGTTTGTACAAGATGGACAAATTGTTTTAAACATTAACCCTACAGCGGTTGCACAGTTCCATATGGATAATCATGAAGTGAGTTTCAATGCTCGCTTTGGTGGTCAGCCAATGCGTGTTGTTGTACCTGTTGGTGCGGTACTTGCCATTTATGCTCGTGAAAATGGTGAAGGTACAGTTTTCACACCTGAAGATTTTTCAGAGTATGAAGAGCATGAAGTAAGCCCCTTAGAGGAAGCGAAGCCTGAGGGCGATAACAATGATGAGCCACCTAAAAAGCGTGGTTCACATTTGAAAGTGATTAAATAAACACGTTTAAAAAACCGGCGAAAGCCGGTTTTTTTATCTCTAAACTTTAACCTTGTTATAGTCCAATCACTATATGTGGAAACATCACCAATAATCCTAACATCATTAGCATGATTATAAAGTATGGTACACATGCGCGAGCAAGCTGTGAGAGTGATGCATTGGTCAATGACTTTAAAACAAATAGATTAAAACCAATGGGTGGCGTAATTTGTGATATCTCAACAACAATCACCAAATAAATACCAAACCAAATTAGATCAATTCCAGCTAACTCAACAATTGGTAATAAAATGGCTGCGGTTAGAACAATAATAGAAATGCCATCCAAAAAGAGCCCTAACACAATAAACGCCAAAGTAAGGCATATAAGCAGCTGGTAATTGCTGAGCTCTAAGCTGGCAATCCAAGTAGCAAGTGTAGCCGGTAATTGTAAAAAGCCCATAGCGATAGTAACAAAGCTGGCACCAAGTAAAATTAATAAGATCATTGCACTAGTCAACGCAGCATCAATAAGACTTTCTTTTATCAAGCTAAACGACAGTTTCTTCTTAGCTTTTATTAAAATAAAACTGCCAACAATTCCGAGTGCTGCAGATTCACTTGGCGTCGCAAAACCAAAATATATAGCTGTGATAACAAACACAATAAGTGAAATAATGGGTAAAAGCTGCCAAGGGCTGCCCTTAGATGTTGCTTGAAAGGTCGCTTTTGGCTGTTTAAAGCCACGAATGGCAATATAGCTTGAAAACATTAACAGCAAGATTAAGCCCGGTAGAATACCCGCGATAAACAGATCCGCGATTGAGATATCGGCTGCGACACCGTATACAATCAGAATAATAGAAGGTGGGATCAGTAATCCAAGCGTGGCAGAACCAGCGAGAGAGCCGTAAATATCTTGCTCGTTATAGCCGCGTTTCTTTAGCTCGGGAATTGTCATACGGCCAATTGTTGCGGCAGTAGCCGCAGAAGAGCCTGACAGAGCAGCAAAAATGCCAGAACCAAACACATTGATATGTAAGTGACCACCAGGTAACTTAGTAAGTAATGGGCTTAAACCATTGAATAAGTCATCGGCAACTTTCGCTTTGTAAAGTAACTCCCCCATCCAGATAAATAAGGGCAGCGCAATAAGCGACCAAGGGGTTAAATGGGCAAATGCAGTGCCAGCGAAAATTAACTCTATAGCAGTATTACCATTTAATAATAATGCCAATAGTGAAACACCAATTAAACTAAAACCTATCCACACGCCTGTTAGCAATAATACAGCAAAAACCCCGGCTAAAATGATGCTTAAACTAACGATGTCCACGTAATACCTCCCACCCTTTTAAACCAATGGTCAATGTCATTATTACGCTGGCATAAACTAATATTGCCTGAATAGGCCATTCTAAAATTGCAATTTCACCGCTAGACACTTCTTTAAATTGATAAGAATCGAGAGTGAGTTGTAACAGTGCATATGAAATAAATACGCTTATAAGTGAAGCAAGTACGTAACTGAATAGTTCAGCCATATGACTGAGTTTAGGATTATGAAGCTCAAAAATCAGTGACACACGAATGTGCTTAGCTTGCTCAAAACTGTAGCCAAGAGCCAAAAAGAAACTACAAATTAGTAAGTAGCCAGAAATTTCATTGAGCGAGGGAATGTATAAGTTAAACGCTCTTAAAATTACTTGCATTAAAACCAACACAAAGATGGCAAAAATACACAGTATGCTGAGTGTTACATTAAGACGGTTAATTTGAGACAGCATGCTTAGCCTCTAAATAACGTGTTAAGGTTACTTGCTCGCTGCGAGTTGCTTCGGCAAGCCATGTTCCAGCCATTTTCTGACCTACAGCATTGAATGCTTGGCTTAGTTGTGGCGTGACCGTGGCTAGTTGCATACCTTGTTGTGTTAATTGGTTAGTCATCTGTAAGGTTTGTTGTTCAGCGCGTTGCCATGCAAGTTCTTGATAATTCTCCGAAATTGTTTTGATTTTTTGTTTTTGTTGTTGCGATAGGCTGCTATAGAGTTGGTGGTTCATAATCACCATATTTTTTGGGATCCAAGCGTTGATAGGGGTGTAATACTGGCTAAACTGCCAAGCACGGCTTGAGACGCCAGTTGAAGGTGAAGTTATCATGGCTTCAATCATACCTGTTGCGAATGCTTGGGCTATTTCTGCGCTGGAAACACTGGTTGGAATCATTTTTAAGTGGTCAGCTAATCTAGCTGTAATTGCACTGTAGCTCCTTACTTTTAGGCCAGTTAATTGCTCGCTTGAAGTAATAGCTTGTTGTGTGAATAATCCCTGAGCTGGCCATGGATTGGCAAATAGTAAGTGTAGCCCATCTTTGGCTAAACGTTCCTTTAGTGTTTGTTGTTGCACTTGCCAAAGCAACTTGGCATCGTCAAAGTTAGAAGCGATAAAAGGTAAATTATCTAATTGGAAAATTGCCGCATGGTTACTGAGTTGCGCAATAAATATCTCACCAAACTGGATTTGATTAGTGCGAACGGCGCGGTAAATCTCGTTATGTTTGTAGAGACTTTCAGCGCCATGAAATACGATTTCAAGATTTAACTCTTGGCTTAACCTACTCGAGAATTCTTTGCTAGTTTGGGTGACGTATACTCGCTCACTGTAGGGAGTTGCCATATGGAGCTTTGCAGTTAAGGATGAAGAGATAACAACGAGTAGGAAAACGAAAAAATAGCGCATTTTATTATTCTTATTTTATGAAAAAAGGCGCATTGTGCGCCTTTTGTTTTATAGATACTCAAACACTTTAATGACTTTTTCTACGCCAGACACATGACGGGCGACATCGGCTGCCAAATTAGCCTCTTTCTCGGTCACTAAGCCCATTAAAAATACTTCGCTATTCTCTGTGATCACTTTAATATCATTCGCACTTACATTTTCTTCTTTTAACAACATGGTTTTTACTTTTGAGGTGAGCCATGTATCGTAAGTTTTAGTATTTATTCCAGTAATATTGCCAATGCGAATTTGGTTGTGAATTTTCTCTACACCACGGATCTGCTTAACAATTGTTTCGGCTTTCGCACGCATTTCGGTTGTGGGTGCTTGGCCAATTAGTAATACACGGCCGTTTAAACTGACAACAATAATATTACTGAACTTTGCTAATTGTTCATCATCTTTTAATGCGAGCGTTGCTTTGATTTCAAGGTTGTTGTCATCAATCTGAGTACCGAGTGTGCGACGGTCAGTTGCTGATGTAACAGCACCTGCGGTGCCAGCAACAATAGCAGCACTGCAACCTTGAAGTAGCAATACTGATGCAATAAATGCAAGTTTAAACTTCATTAACTATCATCCTGTGGAAAGAGGGTTAAATCGATTAACTCACTTAAACAATGAATATTAAATAAGTGAGACTCGATAATTCTGCTTGGTCTTTTGGAAGGTACGCGTATTTCAACATCATTAGGCCCGAGTAGGCCTGCGAGTTCCCCGCCGTCATTTCCACTTAGTACGATCACTTGCATATCTTTAGTCAGGGCAGCCTCAACGGCACTAATTATCTCTTTCTCATTACCTGTGACCGTGATTACAACGAGTAAGTCACCAGGTTGCCCATAAGCACGCACTTGGCGGGAAAAGCTATCATTCATTGCTGGCGTTGCGTAACTTGATAAATGTGTAAGTTCATTACTTAATGCGATAGCGGGTAAGCAAGGTCGCTCTGTTTCGTAAAAATTAACGAGCAAATTGGCAAAATGTGAAGCCAACATGTAGTTATTGCTCCCGCCACAACAAAGCACTTTATTACCATTTATAAGGCTTTGCACTATTGTCAGTGCAGCTGATTCAAGTGCACTAGGTAGCGCTTCTCCAGCCGCAATTTGGGCTTGAATACTTTCGGTGTAAATTTCTTTAACGAGTTCTTGCATACTAAAATGCGCTTTTTATCCAAGTATATTGATAAGAATTTTGCCCATTTATGGCAACAAAGTCGACTCTAAATGGACAATCTTCTAGGCTATTTTGTTTCAAATAATAATAGATAGTACGCGTTAGTTTTTGTTGCTTTGCTTCTGATAGCGCATTAATTGCCCCACCAAATGCATTGGATTTCCGATATTTCACTTCAACAAATACTAAGGTCGCCCCTTCTTTCATTATCAAATCGAGCTCGCCATAACGGCAACTAAAATTTCGTGTTACAGTTTGCAAGCCTTGTTGTTTTAAATAGTGCTCTGCTTGCAGTTCGAAAAAGTTACCTTTCTCTTTACTGTTTTTGAATAACTTTGAGGTCCATCCCATTGTATTCCCTATACCTTATAGTGTTGCTTCCTGCGTTTCTTGCTGATGGTTTTTAATAAATAACGGTGTTGGTTTTTCCGTCTTAATATCAAGCGTCACTATTTGTTTTTCTCGATATTGAGCCCACTTCAATTGTCGCTCAACATCACCGTCTTGATTTACAGTAAGGTTGCCGGTAAGCCCCGCTAAGGTTTTTCCTGGTACCATTTGTAATTGCCTTAAGTGTGGGATCAGCTGAACAGCGTCAAACCCCATGGCAAATAATTGTTGTTCTAAAGTAGAGCGCTCAGGCCATATTTCATCAAAATCGCTGCGAAGAGTTTGTTGTGTGCCTGTGAGAGGTAACATCCAAGGAATTTCAGAAAAATATAAACCTGCTAAGTCTTTTTTGTCGGTTTTATCTGATTTGATATCGTGACTGCGCGAACTGGCAAAAATAGGAATTCGTTTCGCAAACGGTGAGATATTTACGTCAAATGAAGGTTTCAGCAAACGCGTTTGAGTGGCATCTGCAATGATATAAATGGCATCGATATCGCGACGCGAACGCGGTTGATCATGCAGTTGCCCCTTGAACATTAAACTTATCTCTCGAATGCGTTGTTTACTTTTATCAACTTCAAGCAGCTCTCGCACCATTTTTTGAACATCTCGTTTATTAGCATAAAAGCCTATTTGCGGCTCATTTTCTGAAAATTCGAGCCATTGATTAGTAAAGTGATTTGCTAAGCGTTGACCTAAATGATTGCCAGGAGCAATCACCAGCGGCTTTTTAAACTCTTGATTTACAAAATGGTAAACCGCTTGTGTAACTTCATGTTCAGGGTTTAATGCGAATGCAAAATGGTCAATAGATTGCAATGCTTGTGGTGTTGTATTAAGGAACATGCTCGGGTAAGCGTCTAATGTGCCTGCTTGTTGCAATTTATCAATATTTGCTTTTAATAAAGGACCAATCACAAAATCAGGGTTTAATAGCGTGAGTTGCTCGGAAATTTGCTCGGGTGTTAACGCTGAATCAATAAAGTGAAGTTCACGATCTGGATGGTTTTCAGATGCAGCTAAAACGCCTGCTTTTAACGATTGTGCCAGCGCTTTTTGCTTACTTTGATTGCTCGGCAAAATGACGGCAATTTTATTAACGCGAATTGGTTCTACATTAATTATTTTTTGCATGTCGTCAGGCAATGCAAAGCTGGCAGGGTGATTTGAGTAAGCATAGTCCCACTTGTTAATTGCTGCTTGTAAAGAAGTTGCATCACCAATATAGAGTTGCGTATAGAGTGCTAGGCTAACCCAGCCGCGCTGAATACTGCTGCCCTCATTTAACGCTTCGAGCTGCTTTATTGATAATTGGTTTAACACCTGCCACAGTGATTTGTTAAGTTTATTCGCGTTAAATTGATGCTTATTTGCAGTCTCTGAGGCACGAATATAGTAAGGAGCTGCTTTATGGGGCAATGCTTGAGCTGCGTAAATATTACCGTAAATCTCTTGGTGTAAATAAAAATGCATCGGTGATGTGAGCTTGGCATTAAGAGATTCAAGTGTGCGCAGTGCTGCGTGGTAATCTTGTTGTTGTGTATAAGCAAGTGCAATATATAACTGGTTGCGCACAGTATCTGGACCGTCTGATTCGATCAGTAACTCGCAAATGGTAATAACAAGTTGCCAATCTTGTTCTTCAATTGCTTTGTCTCGAGCAGTATATAGCAGCTGAATCTTATCAAAATCTCTTTTAGTAAGCGCTTTTTGATATAAACTTTGTGCATTGAGATCGACCTCAACTTTTGGTTGAGTTTTGACCTGTTCTACAACGGGTGTTTTTTCAGTTGTACTACACGCTGATAACAAGGAAAATAGAGCCATTAACCCTAATAGTTTTAGTCTCACGCTGATCTCAGTCTTTTTCTATGCAATTAGGTCATATATTACAAACTGTTGTAGGAGAGCTCAATGACAAATAATCAGAAACCAAGCAATTTAGGTACATCAGGCGAAAGTGCCGACCAAGGTCAATTATTTGTTGTTGCAACACCAATTGGTAATTTAGAGGATATAACGCAGCGTGCACTGAATGTATTGCAAAGTGTTGATATTATTGCTGCGGAAGATACTCGCCACACAAATAAACTGCTGAGTCATTTTTCAATTCAAGCAAAAATAGTTGCGGTTCATGATCATAATGAAAAACAAAAAGCGAGTGAGCTGTTAAGCTGGTTAGAACAAGGCTTAAATGTTGCGCTGGTGTCTGATGCAGGTACCCCGTTAATTAGTGATCCTGGTTATGCTGTTGTGAATTTGTGTCGTGAACAAGGCGCAATGGTTAGTCCTATTCCTGGCGCATGTGCTGCGATTGCTGCGGTCTCTTGCTCAGGATTACCAACCGACCGTTTTCAATTTATCGGCTTTACGCCAGCCAAAAGCAAAGCGCGACAGGACTTCTTTGTCGATGCCTTTAATTCAGGTATGACGAGTATTATGTACGAAAGTACGCACCGTATTATGGCAAGCTTAGATGATTTAAAGGCCGCCTTGGGTGATGATCAGAAAGTGGTATTGGCAAAAGAGCTTACAAAGAGTTTTGAAACGTTTTTTAGTGGTACAGTCGTTGAGTTAATAGCATTTTTAACTGAAGATCCAGCACGCCAAAAAGGTGAAATTGTACTAATGTTGCCAGGTAAGCAAGCAAGTAAAAATGAAATTTCACCAGAGGCAATAAAGCTTATCGAATTACTGCAAAGTGAAATGCCGTTGAAAAAAGCCTGTGGCATTGCAGCGGATTATTTTGGTTTAAAGAAAAACGCTTTGTATAAAGCAATGCTCGATCATGAATAGATAACAAACCCTCACAAAGCGCATAGTGAGTGCGCTTTAAAATTTTAAACAACAGATTAAGGAAGATAGATGTTTAAAAAAGCATTCGCATATTCATGCGCGCTCTTACCAATACTTGCAATGGCCAATTCAGATGGCTTAATCGTAGCAAAAAATGACAGTGCCAAAACTATTAGTAGTGCACAATATGAGTACGTCCCCGTTGAAATTATGATGGACAATGAAGGGGGGCAATCTGTCGAAATTACAGGTCAATATAAGTCTTATGTTCAACAGCAAGGTAATCAGACTGGTATCAGTTATTCCCATTACCTTGAAGACTTGGCAAACAAACTGATTGCTCAGGGTTTTACGGTTGCGGCAAAATGCTTGAAAGATTGCTCTACCAAACCTTACCGAAAAACTATTGATGATAGCTTTCGCTATAACAATATTTACCAAGTGAGTTATACAAGCGCTAGGAGCAATCGCTTTGGTTATCTCTCAGCAATAAAAGGAGAGGTGGGGAATCGACAAACAATTCAAGTATTTGCACAAAATGGTCATCGCAACGTTTTGCTCAATGCCTATGAGCAGGTTATTGAAACGCAAATGCCAAATAGCGGTATCACTGTTGCGAGCAACTTTGAAATTAAACAGCTTGATTTTACTAGTTTAAAAGCATCTAAAAAAGATGCGATAGGCAGTGTTGATCATCCTATGATTGAGCGCTTTCCCGGGAGTTATATTGTTGCTTCGGCGGTGAATGATTTTGAATCATATCCTTTAATTATCGGGCCATATAAAAAGACGATACCGACGAAAAAAGTGAGTGGTAAAATTACCACTATCAGTTATCGAATTGATCCCAAAGTGGGGCCTTACGCAGTGCATCATAATTATATTAATGCATTACAAAAAGCAGGATTTAGCCTTATTTATGAATGTAGTGCTAAAACTTGCGGTAATTATGCTATACGCGACAATATTAAAAACACCATTCATGCAAAAAATCACGAGGCTGATTTTTATAATCTGACCAGTAAAAGTCATTACTATTTATTTAGTGCTGAAAAAGTGACTGCTCAGGGTAAAATCTATGCAACCATGTATAGCTCTCAAAAACGCGGTCAATATGATGTGGAAATGGTGGTAGATATCATTGAAGAACGAGCTATGAGTCAAGTAGCACTTAATGTAGACAGTGATACGCTCGGTAAACAAATTCAAGCGACAGGCAGTGTGTCATTGTATGGTATTGAGTTTGATTTTGATAAACACACGCTTAAAGCAAGTTCGGATAAACAGTTAGCTGAGATAGCTGACTTTTTGAAAAAAACTAAAAATGTATCGCTTTATGTAGTGGGTCATACTGATAACAAAGGTAAGTTTGGCTATAACCAAGATTTATCAAAGCGCCGTGCTGCAGAAGTGGTTAATTCTTTGGTCACACACTACAAAATAGATAAGCAGCGTTTAACGCCAGTTGGTGTTGGACCAGTTGCACCAAAAGCGGCGAATGATACCGAGACAAATATGCAGCAAAATAGACGTGTTGAGTTGGTATTAAAATCACCGCAGATTCTTTAATTACCTGGCATGTGTGCTAATAAAGCTAGCCGCCGACGTTAAAATCCGTATAATGTCGCCCTGAGTCAGCCAGATAATCGCTGCTTTATCGTTGTACTTTCGGGTATACGGGTAAAGGGGAGGAAAGTCCGGGCTCCACAGGGCAGGGTGCCAGCTAACAGCTGGGGGGCGCGAGCCTACGACAAGTGCAGCAGAGAGGAGACCGCCAGCTTAGGTTGGTAAGGGTGAAAGGGTGCGGTAAGAGCGCACCGGGCCACTGGTAACAGTTGGTTGCAAGGTAAACTCCACCCGGAGCAAGACCAAATAGGGTTCCTTATGGTGTGGCCCACATCGGAACCGGGTAGGTTGCTTGAGCCTTGGAGCGATCCAAGGCCTAGACGAATGATTATCCACGACAGAACCCGGCTTACCGGCTGACTCATCAAATTCAATAAAAAGCCCAAGCTAAAATGCTTGGGTTTTTTGTATGGATTATCCACTTCACCCATAAAACAGCGGCTTTTCAGCTGATTTAATAAAAACACATCGTCGTTTTTCAAAAACGCATAGCTTTGGAGTAGGTTGCAAACACTTTGTTTTCTAAAGGGGGCTGAGGTCACTTTAATTTTTAGCTTGTTTAATACTTGGCGACCTAACGTTAAAAAATAAAGGTAGCCAAGCGATTAAATTACAAGTGTTTAGCAATTTACATAGGTAAAGCACTCAATGAAATTTGATAGAGGTTGCCAACGCCCTTTTCAATACGTGTAAAAAATAAATATTGGCCGTCAGGCGATACAATGGGTGTAAATTCATGATCTTTACTATTCACCTTATCTCCCAAATGCTTTGCGATGGTCCATTTTCCATTTATTTTATGAGAAACATATAAGTCACCTTCACCTAAGCTATCAGCGCGTCGCATACTAAAAATGATGGTTTTGCCATTCGGTAATACCACAGTGTCACCAATTAAACCTTTTTCGCCGAACATTTCAGAAGGCAGCGCTACAGGTTTTTCAAAAGATTTGCCAATCGCTTTTGCAACATAAAGTAAACGTTGTTCATTTCTAAATGATGGAAAATACAAATCACCATTTGCGGTGATAGAGGGATACAAATCATGCTCAGACGAGCTTAAGTGATTTAAGTACTCTGGCGTACCCCATGTATTTTTATGATGACTAACGCGCCACAGGTTGATGCTACTCGCTTCTTGTTCCGAATTATCAATAGGTCGCTTTGAGACAAAATAAAGATATGAAAAATCAGCGTTGAAATAGGCATCTGCATCTAAAAACTGACCAGAAAAAGGCAGAATAGTGGACGCTTGCCATTGATTGTTTTGGTAAGACGACTGCATCATGGTGCAATGTTTAAAGTCGTTTGAACACCGTGAAAAGATAACTTTGTCACCGGCTTCATTAAATACGCTGTTGATCTCAAATTGCGTCGTTGAGATAACGCCAGGTGCAAATTGTACTACTTGGTCATTCGCCTGATAATTATCGTATGGTTTGGCATCGACGGGCATTACTGATAATGCCAATAGTAATATGGAATTTTTAAAGAATGTGTTCATAAATATCTATCAGTTAAGTTAGTTTGAATTATGAGCGATTATACAGGAATAATGTAAAATGTGAATTCAGGTTCACATTTTGCGGTATTGTTTAACTTGATGGTGCTTTTGAAATCACGCATCATATTGATATGTTTTAAGTCGTTAAAAAATTATGGCTAGTTTAGTTATTAAAGCCCATCAGACGAGAAGTTTGAGCACACAAAAAAAATTACTTAATGCGTTATATGTCAAATTAGAAGATAAATTTTTTGAACATATTTCGGTTAAAGAGCTAGCGAGCGAAGCAGGTGTCTCTGTCGGTACGTTTTATCGCAGATTCAAAGATAAAGAGTCTCTTCTTCCTTTGTTGTACCAAGATTTTGGGCAAGATTTAAAGTTCTGGTCAGAAGTACAGGAAAAGCGTCAGCATACAGATTTAACTGAAGCGATTAATGTACTCGTACACGAAACATATCTATTTATGAATGAAAAAAAAAGTGTGTTTCGAACCTTGCACTTGAATGCGCGTTTGCACTCAGACATTGTCAGCTCTGATCCTGAAGTCGACCGGAAAGCGGTATATCGTAATTTGGCAATGACCTTAGCCCCTTTTTGCTCGTCTCCCACCTGCGATGTAAGCAATAAAACTGAGTTTGCAGTATTTATACTGATTAATAGCTTGGTTGATAAAATTCTTTATCCAGATATTACTCCTGCTGTTGCTTGCAGGCATAATGGCGATATATTTAGAAAGGAATTGGTGGTTTTGTTAACTAATTACCTGTCATCATAATATAAATACAGCAAGCTTTTCCTTTAACGCATCAAGTGTAATTGGTTTGGATATGTATTCGTCCATTCCTGCTTGCAAACACTTATCTCTGTCACCTTCCATTGCATTGGCCGTCATCGCAATAATGGTCGTGTTTTGGTGATGTTCACCTGCTTGCCCTTGGCGAATCGCATTCGTTGCTTGGAAGCCATCCATTTCCGGCATTTGAATATCCATAAAAATAATGTCGTATGGCTCTGTCGTTTCTTTGAGCTTTGCTATGGCTTCAAGTCCGTTTTCAGCAAGGTCGCATTGCTGTTCCAACTTGCCCAAAATCCCCTTGGCTACGAGTTGATTTACTTTATTATCTTCGACCAATAAGATTTTTAATTGCGGTAATGCAGCTTCTTCTTTTTGAACCTGAGCTTGACTTAACTCGTTAATGTAATGTCTTGTCAGCAGTGGTTGAGCTTGTTTCAGTGGTTCACCGTTATCCACAATGATTTGTAAGGCTGCGTGCAAATCGGTACTTGTTGCGGGTTTTGGAAAATAGCCACTAAAGCCAATATCAGCAAAGTACTTGGCATCGCCTTTGTGTTGCATTGATGTCATCATGATGAGCTTAATATCAGCAAGGCTTGAATCTGCTTTGAGCTCTCTAGCAAGCATATCGCCACTTAATTGAGGCATCTGCATATCAAGTATTGCAACATCAAATTTTGATGCATTTGTAAGGCTTTCACGGCAAAGACTCAAAGCATCATGCCCGTTGGTACAGGAGGTAACATGTGCGCCCCAGTTTTGCAGTTGTTTTGTCAGTATTTCACAATTAGTTTGGTTATCATCAACCACTAAGATATTCAGATCATCGATCGATACTGTAGGTTGATAAAGCTTATTTTGTTTGGCTTTTGCAACACGAATATTACATGTGAACTCGCTGCCCATATTTTGTTGGCTGACTAAAGTTACATCTCCCATCATGCGGTTACATAGCTTTTTAACGATCGCTAAGCCAAGGCCTGTACCACCATAATTGCGCGTAGTTGATGAGTCTTCTTGACTAAATAACTCAAAAACCTGTTGTTGCTTATTGGGTGCAATGCCAATACCTGTGTCTTTAACTATCAGTTGTAATCGCCAAAACTCATCGTCTTCATGTGCGAGCGAAGCGCTAATAACAATTTCGCCTAGATGGGTAAACTTGATTGCATTTCCGATAAGGTTCGACAATATTTGTCGGATCCTGCCGGGATCGCCAATAATGCTGTGTTCACTCAGATTAAGTGTATCCAATATTAGCTCAAGCCCTTTTTTTTCAGCATGCATTGCAAAGAGTTCAATCACCTCTGATAACATTAAATTGAGGTCGAATTGAATGTGTTCAAGTTCAAGTTTATCTGCTTCTATTTTTGAAAAATCAAGAATGTCATTAATGAGATTAAGCAGTGAATTGGCACTATTTTTAGCGATAGATAAGCGGTGGCTTTGCTCATCATTAAGCGGACTGTCGTGTAATAAGTCAAGCATGCCAATAACACCATTCATAGGCGTGCGGATTTCGTGACTCATACTCGCTAAAAACTCATCTTTAGCAACTACGGCCGTTTCAGCTTCCACTTTTGCTTTAGTGAGCGCTAATTCATTTTCAACCCGCTCTGTAATGTCGTAATTCACACCAACCATGTTAGATACTTGGCCGTTTTCATTTAGCTTATTAATAGCAGATGCTTTAATGTAGCGAGTCACGCCCGTAGGGGTGATAATTCTAAATTCGGTATCAAACTTTGAGTTTGTTTCAAGTGCATGTTGCAATGCCGCCACTGCATCGTCTTTATCATCAGGGTGTAAGCCGTTTTCCCAAGCGTCGTATGCACCTTGAAAGCCATTATTTTCAATGCCGTAAAGCTTAAACATCCAATCATCCCACTTTAACTCTTGGGTTTGGACGTTGTAATCCCAGATACCGATGCCGGCAGAGTCAGCAGCTAACGCCATACGCTGGTTTTTGTCTTGGATTTCGAGCTCAGCCTGCTTGGAATGATGAATGTCGATGTGGGTGCCGATCATTCGTTTTGGTGTGCCATCTGGATGCCTCGAAACAATTTTACCAGTATCGAGCACCCAAACCCATTCTCCATTTTTGTGCTTCATCCGAGTTTCACAACTGTAGTGTTCAGCATCGCCTTGCCAATGGCGCTGAAGTTGTTGCTCAGCTTTAGCGAGATCCTCTGGGTGAAGTAAACTCATCCACGTATCGACAGAGGTTGGCATCAATTCATCGAGAGTGTAGCCAATCATTGTTGCCCAACGATCATTAAATATAGTTTTTCCACTTTCGACATCCCAATCCCAAATACCCACACTCGTTGAGTGCAAGACAAACTCAAGGCGTTGGTTTGTTTCTTTTAAGTTATCTTGTGCTGCGATGCGCTCAGTGATGTCTTGAAATGAGCCAAATACACGTAAACATTGATCACCTTCCATTTCAGGTTGTGCTCGGGCTGCTACCCAAATTTCATTGCCTTTTGCTGTAATAAGCTGTAACTCTTCTTGAAAGGGTTTACCTTCTTCGATAGCTAAACGCATCAATTCAGCAATACGTTCTTGGTTTTCGCCTGCTTTATAATAATCGATGGCGGTATCTACTTGAGGTTCAAAGTCTTGCTCAACTTGATGAATGCGTTTGGTCATACTAGACCAATACAAAGAGTTATCTCTGACATTGTACTCCCAAGCACCAATTTGGGCTTGTTCGCTCATCTCTTCCATCAACTGTTGTTGAGAAAGCAGTTGTTCTCTTTGGTTGATGCGCATCATTTCGAAACCAATCCACTGTGCAAATAATCGAATGATTTCGAGGTCGTTATTGGTAAATGGGTGATGTGAGGGTTCGGGACTGGAAAAATTCAGTGTACCGAAGCGTTTGCCCTCAACAAAAATAGGACAGCCAATATAACTTTCTAGGCCAAAGTTTTTGTAACAAGGGTGGGTTGCAATGTCTGTTTCGGCGACATGATTATAAGCAAGCGCCTGGTTAGCCTTAAAGGTATGGTAGCAATAGGTTTGCTCGAATTCGAATTCTTGTTGAGGGGTTATTTCGTTATTTGGGCACGCACTGTAAAGAACTTTATAGTTATCAGATATTTCACTGACAATGCCAAATTGTAACTGGAAAATATCACAGCCGAGATCAAGAATGGCATTAATCTTATCATCAAGTGAAACACTGGTATCACTGGTTACTTCGTGTAAACGTTTAAGCGCAAACTCAGCATGTTTTTGCTCTGTAATATCATTTTGAATAATTATGGATGTACGCATGCCCTTATCGTTATCACGAAGGGGGACTATTGTTGTGCTAAACCAATACAAACGACCGTTTTTAGCTTTATTGCATATTTCGCCATGCCAGACTTTGTGATTAGCTAATGCATCAGTAATGTCTGAATAGTATGAGGTTTCGTGATAATTACTGCGTAGAATGTCTGTCGAATGATTGATAATTTCTTGTTCAGCATAGCCATAAAAGTGACTAAACATCTTGTTGTAATAGAGAATGTTTGTATTTTTATCGACTTGAATCACTACCGAATGTTTGTTTAAAGCAAACTCAAAATCACTTGCTCGATTTCGCTCTATTAATAATTTATTGTAGGTATCTGCAAGCCAAGACTGGGTCGGTTTAAGTAATAAAAATGCCAACCCCAACAGGCTAATTAACGCGCCAAACCAAATAATATAAATCAGCTCTTTTTGTGCTTGTTTCTCATTTAGAATTGCTTGCTCAAAGAGTGTAACAACCTGATCTAATTGCGTTAGTAAAGGGTCGGTGTATTCAGCTCTAAAAAATGCACTTTGTTTGCGTGAAAGAGAAGAGTTTTGCGCGAGCAATAAAGCGGCTGAAGTGTAATCGTTGATTTGCGCTGATAGATTATTGTCACCCTGATAAAGTGCTAGGATCGCAGCCTGGGAAGTTCGATCAAATTGTGTGAGTAATTGGGCTAATTGTTGTTGGTTATTTTGTAACTTAGATGCCGCTTTAATTAATTCTTGTTTGTGATAATCACTTTGTTGGGTATTGAGTGCATAACTCGCTAATAGCGCGACGCGTTGAGAGAGCATGCGCTGCTCTCCGGCAACATTTATGACATGGGCATAGCTCTCTTGTTTTTTTTGCTCGAACGTAATGATAAAAAATGAACATGAAATCAAAATAGCGATTACCAGCAGCGCTATTTTATAACGCTGCGAAAAGCTCGTCAGAAGAGACTCCGTGCTAAACATCTTTTATCCTGCTATTTTTCGTGAGAGCTTTAAATATTGCACTTTATCATCACTATCGCCAGCGCAAAATGATAAAAAACAGCCGCTTAAACTAAAACTAACTTTAACTACAAGCATATTACTTCAGATAAATGAGAGTGTTTAAAACATCACTTATTATTACTTTAATAAAATGAGTGCTAAGCGTTTATTTAAGCTTAGCGCTCAATGTTAAGCTCTTTTAACTTTCTGGTGAGTGTATTGCGTCCCCAACCAATTAAATGTGCAGCATCTTGTTTGTGACCATTACTGTGTTTTAATGCACTTTTAATGATTTGGCTTTCAATTTTATTTTGAATATCAGGCCAAATATTATGTTTTCCTTGTTTTAGCTCCGCTTCAAACCAAATTTGAAACTGCTGTTGCCAGTCGGTTTCTTGATTACTCTCACTGAGTACCGCTTGCTCTGTAATCTCATTGGGCAGATCTTCGATGCTGATTAATTGACCTGGTGTCATCACGGTTAACCAGCGGCACGTATTTTCAAGCTGGCGAACATTACCTGGCCAAGCAAATGCCATCATTTCTTTTGCAGCTTCTTTTGAAAGAATTTTACTGTCTACTTTTAGCTCTTTAGCGCTGCGAGTAAGAAAGAAATTGGCTAACTTTTCAATATCTTCACTGCGTTCGCGTAACGGTGGTAGCTTTAACCGCACTACATTTAAACGATGGAAGAGATCTTCACGGAATTTACCTTCTCTGGCTAACTTTTCAAGGTCTTGGTGCGTGGCGGCAATAATACGGACATCAACCTTGATACTTTGGTGTCCGCCAACGCGATAAAACTCGCCATCGGCAAGTACACGCAGTAAACGGGTCTGTACATCAAGTGGCATATCACCAATTTCATCAAGAAAAAGGGTTCCGCCATTAGCTTGTTCAAAGCGGCCTTTACGAACACTGTCTGCGCCTGTAAAAGCGCCTTTTTCATGACCAAATAATTCGGACTCTACCAAGTCTTTTGGGATTGCTGCCATATTGAGTGCGATAAAGGTTTTTTCACGGCGCGGGCTATGATTGTGCAGTGCCCCTGCAACCAGTTCTTTACCTGTACCTGATTCACCATTGATAAGCACGCTCATACTGGATGCACTGAGTTTACCAATGGCGCGAAAAACTTCTTGCATGGCAGGCGCTTCGCCAATTATGTCAGGCGCCTTTTTTTCCATTTTATTTGGTTTTATTTTCACTCGGGTATTTGCACGACATGCACTTTCAACCAGAGATACAGCTTCATTTAAATCAAACGGTTTTGCTAAGTATTCAAAAGCGCCTTTCTGAAAAGCTTGTACAGCTGAGTCGAGATCAGAGTGAGCAGTCATAATGATGACTGGCAGTCCAGGGTTTTGCTCAACAATGTCTTCCAGTAATGACATGCCATCTTGACCAGGCATTCTTACATCAGAAATAAGCACTGTTGGTTGGTCGTATTCAAGCGCTGATGCAGCTGCTTCTGCATTGGCAAATGACTCTGTGCTAAATCCTGCTCGCTTTAGCGCTGTTTCTAAAACAAAACGAATTGAAGCATCATCATCAACTATCCAAACAGTTTTCATTCTGGCTTCTCCATTGAAAGGGGTAAATAAATATTAAACTCGGTGTGGCCTTGCCAGCTATCACATTCAATATAACCGCGGTGTTGATCGATAAGGGTTTGAGCGATGGCAAGACCAAGACCTGAACCACCATCTTTATTTGTGACCATGGGAAAGAAAAGTGTTTCTTTTATGGCATCATCGATGCCTGGGCCATTATCAATAATTTGAATCAGTAAGGCGTTTTTAAAAGCTTTGTTGTGTAAACGTATATGGTGCTTTACGCGAGTTTTAAGCGTAATAGATCCTAACTCGGCAAGCTTATTGAGGGCATGTTGGGCATTCTTAACAATGTTAAGTAAGACTTGCTGGATTTTACCATTATCTATGTATACATCGGGAATGCTCGGATCGTAATCTTTTATTAGCTTAATTTTGTGTTGGTTATCGAGCAAACTGAGCTTAATTACTGACTCTAATGTTTGATGTATATTGATCCACTCTTTTTTCGGTAGCTGATTAGGACCAAGTAGTCGGTCAACCAATTCTGTGAGGCGATCTGCTTGCTCAATGATTAAGTTTGCACATTGCACGCGCTCTTGTTGATCGCTCTCATATTGCAGCAGCTGCGCTGCTCCCCGAATACCACCCAACGGATTTTTGATTTCGTGAGCTAGGCCGCGAATTAAATTACGCGCTGCACTTTGTTGGTGCATTTGATGAGATGCCTGGTCATGTTTTAATTCTTGGTTTAATGAGCGGCACTCAAGCAGCATTAAATTCGTATTATCGAGTTCAATACGCCTTGATGACACACTAATGGTGGCATGTCTACCATCGATAAATACAACGTTTGCGCGATGCTGAACACAGTCGTTACCATTGTTGAATGTATTCTCAAGAATTTTATTTAAATCAATAGAATGATGATGGAATAACTGCTTAAAATTAGTCGCAACAATACGTTTGGTACTAATACCAAATAGTTCACTTGCACTGGTGTTGGCGTAACAAAGTTTAAATTTGCCATCGACCAACAAAACGCAGTTCGTTAGGTTTTCGAGTAATTTACTGTAATTAGAGATGTCTTTAAGCATTACTGCACCATTTTAGTGCGTTGTTTTAAATAATATCAATCGAAATTGAAGATTACACTACAAAAGCAAGAAGTGTTCCGTTATTAGCTTATAACAAAGCTTTAAAATACTCGATTTTCCAGGGGGAGATTATTTTGCAATACTGCTCGCACGATGCATAAAAAAGGTGATTTGTTCGCTGGTGGCCACGACGTTACCTTCTTCATCAAATAGTTGTGCTTGGAGGGTATGCGCGCCTCTATCTACGTTACGCATTACAAATACAGCATTTGATTGGGGAGGTGTATTTCGTTTTCCATTAAACAAAAGTTGTGCTTTGAATTTTGGATTAAAACTTGGCGTTATACGGGCTGAAACATGCAGTGAGCCAGTATTGTCACGAATCGTTTCTTCATGGCTTGGTGAAACAATTTGAATGCCGTATTCAATGATTTTTGTTTGCGTATTGTTTTTTTCAAAGACGGATGTGTCTGCTTTTTTCATACTGGTGACTTTATCATCTGCGAGTGAGATCACTTTCGCGCCTGGTCGCTTAGTATCTGAAAATACTAAAACACCATTTTCATCACGCCACATGTAAATTTCTTTCGCAGCAAGGTCTGCTAAAGGAAATAACAGTAGAAAAATTAAGAGTGATAGCAGAGTGCTTTTTAAAGCCACATCGGATCCTTGCTTGTATATATTATTTTTATTTTAGTACCGAACCGGAAAGTTCGCCTGTTACCTTGTAAAAACAGATAGTAGAAACTGTCAGTTTAACAATATGATAAGGTACAGTTAGTACAAATGTATAATATATATAATCATTTTTCCACAAAAAAAGCCCGCAGAACGGGCTTAGGAACACACATTGAAACAATAAATTGAATCTGGAGGCGTGTAATAATTACACGCTGTAGTACATTTCAAACTCAACAGGGTGAGTTGTACTGTTTAATTTTTCTACTTCTTGACTCTTAAGGTTGATGTACGCATCAATTAAGTCATCAGTGAATACGCCACCTTGAATTAAGAATTCACGGTCTGCATCTAGTGCAGCAAGTGCTTCGTCAAGTGAACCCGCAACAGTTGGGATTTCAGCCGCTTCTTCAGCTGGTAGATCGTATAGATCTTTATCCATTGCTTCACCTGGGTGGATCTTGTTCTTAATACCGTCAAGGCCAGCCATAAGCATTGCTGAGAACGCTAAGTATGGGTTAGCTGTTGGGTCTGGGAAGCGAACTTCAATACGGCGCGCTTTTGCAGAAGGTACAACAGGAATACGGATTGATGCAGAGCGGTTACGTGCAGAGTATGCAAGCATAACTGGCGCTTCAAAACCTGGTACTAGACGCTTGTAAGAGTTTGTTGACGCATTTGCAAACGCATTGATTGCGCGAGCGTGCTTGATAATACCACCGATGTAGTAAAGTGCTTCTTCAGATAGACCACCGTACTTATCGCCTGCGAAGATGTTTTGACCATCTTTAGCAAGTGATTGGTGACAGTGCATACCTGAACCATTATCACCTACAACTGGCTTCGGCATGAATGTCGCTGTTTTACCGTAAAGGTGAGCCATGTTGTGGATAACGTATTTCATTTCTTGAATTTCATCTGCTTTAAGTACCATTGTATTAAAGCGAGTTGCGATCTCGTTCTGGCCAGCTGTAGCTACTTCATGGTGATGTGCTTCAACTACTTGACCCATCTCCTCTAGAACAAGACATGTTGCTGAACGCCAATCTTGTGATGAATCAACAGGAGCAACCGGGAAATAACCGCCTTTCACGCCAGGACGGTGACCTGAGTTACCGCCTTCGTAATCTTTATCTGAATTCCAACACGCTTCTTCAGCATCGATTTTGTACATAGAACCAGACATGTCAGTTTTAAACTTAACATCGTCGAATAGGAAAAATTCTGGTTCAGGGCCGAAAAGAACAGTGTCAGCGATACCTGTAGAACGCATGTATTCTTCAGCGCGCTTAGCAACAGAACGTGGGTCACGCTCATAACCTTGAAGTGTTGAAGGCTCAACTACATCACAACGTACGATTAAAGTTGTTTCTTCTGCAAAAGGGTCAAGTTTAGCTGAGTCTGCATCAGGCATTAATACCATGTCAGATTCGTTGATACCTTTCCAACCAGCAATTGAAGAACCGTCAAACATTTTACCATCTTCAAAGAAATCTTCGTCAGCTTGGTGATGAGGAATTGAAACGTGCTGCTCTTTACCTTTTGTATCAGTGAAACGAAGGTCAACAAACTTAACGTCGTTTTCCTTAATAAATTGTAAAACCGTGTGTGACATATAGTCCTCCAACCGTGTGTTGTGTTTTAATTTTGAAATCGCTCTCTATAAAGCGGGTTTTGTGCCAGTTTTATAAGTTATTGAAATTTCTTGTTTATCATGTTTCCTTTCTTGTTTTGCACCAATTTGATGCACCAAAAAGATCCCTGGTTGCACCTGTGTGGTGCGAGTAAAAGTGTAGTAAATACGTTTTGAAGCTCAAGGCTAAAATAGTTTTTTTAAAATAAACCAGCAATGTGACAAAAATATCGCAAAAATCAGCTATTTTTATTCTGTCTAAACTTTCATCTGTCACAGTAATAAGGGATAATACGCCACTTTTTGCAAGCACAGACCCTTTTTAGCATCATCATTAGGATGACATAAAAAGTGTTTAGCTTAGATTTTTAGCGGGCTTTGATAGGTATTGTGCTTATCAGATAATCCGTAGCTTTTATCCAGAGCACTAACTTGAGTAAAAATATGAGTATCGAAAAATTACGTAATATTGCGATTATCGCGCACGTTGACCACGGTAAAACAACACTAGTTGATAAGCTACTTGAACAATCAGGTACATTAGAAACACGTGGCGGTAATGAAGAACGTGTAATGGATTCAAATGATATCGAGAAAGAGCGCGGTATTACAATCCTAGCTAAAAACACTGCAATTGAATGGAATGACTACCACATTAACATCGTAGACACTCCGGGACACGCCGACTTTGGTGGTGAAGTAGAACGTGTTCTTTCAATGGTAGATTCAGTATTACTACTTGTTGATGCGCAAGAAGGTCCGATGCCACAAACGCGCTTCGTTACGCAAAAAGCATTCGCATTAGGTCTTAAGCCGATTGTTGTTATCAACAAAATCGACAAGCCAGGCGCGCGCCCTGATTGGGTAATGGACCAAGTATTCGACTTATTCGATAACCTAGGTGCTACTGATGAACAGCTTGATTTCCAAGTTATCTATGCATCAGCAATCAATGGTTGGGCAACGATGGATCTTGATGAGCCATCAGACAACATGCAACCTATGTTTGAAGCAATTGTTGATCAAGTAGCAAAGCCAGACGCGGATCCTGAAGGCGCATTCCAAATGCAAATTTCACAGCTTGACTACAACTCATATATCGGTGTTATCGGTGTAGGTCGTATCAAGCGTGGTACGGTTAAAGTTAACCAGCAGGTAACGATTGTTGGTGCGGATGGTTCTAAGCGTAATGGTAAAGTAGGTCAGGTACTTACTTATTTAGGCCTTGATCGTCACGAAGCTGAACAAGCGCAAGCTGGCGACATCATCGCAATTACAGGTTTGGGTGAGCTTAAAATCTCTGACACAGTATGTGATGTAAACCAAGTTGAAGCACTTCCAGCACTTTCTGTTGATGAACCAACAGTAACTATGACATTCTCTGTAAATACTTCACCTTTCTCAGGTCAAGAAGGTAAGTTCGTTACTTCACGTAACATTCTTGAGCGTTTACAAGCTGAACTAGTTCACAACGTTGCACTACGTGTTGAAGAAACAGATAACCCAGATAGCTTCCGCGTATCAGGTCGTGGTGAGCTTCACTTAGGTATCTTAATCGAGAACATGCGTCGTGAAGGTTACGAGCTTGCAGTATCTCGTCCAGAAGTAATCCTTCGCGAAGTAGATGGTCAATTAGAAGAACCATACGAAACAGTAACAGTTGACGTTGAAGAAGAGCACCAAGGTTCAATCATGGAACAACTTGGTCTGCGTAAAGCTGAAATGACTGATATGGCACCAGATGGTAAAGGCCGTATCCGTATGGACTTTATGATGCCTTCACGTGGTCTAATCGGTTTCCAAACTGACTTTATGACACTGACGTCTGGTTCAGGTTTAATGTACCACACGTTCGATCATTATGGTCCTCACAAAGGCGGTAACATTGGTCAGCGTAAGAACGGTGTACTTATTGCTAACGCAACAGGTAAAGCGCTTACTAACGCACTATTCAACCTACAAGACCGCGGTAAACTATTCATTGGTCACGGTGTAGAAGTATACGAAGGTATGATCATCGGTATTCACGCGCGTGATAACGACCTTACAGTTAATGCGCTTAAAGGTAAGCAGCTTACTAACGTTCGTGCATCAGGTACTGATGAAGCACAAAACCTTGTGCCACCAATCATTATGTCTCTTGAGCAAGCGCTTGAGTTTATCGATGATGATGAACTAGTAGAAGTAACGCCTGAAAGCATTCGTATTCGTAAGAAACTTCTTACTGAAAGCGAGCGTAAGCGTGCTAGCCGCGAAGCGAAAAAAGCCTAATAGCGATTTCGTTTTGTAATAAAAAAACCAGCTTAGGCTGGTTTTTTTATATTTGAAATTTAACGAAATAGTTAGGAGTTATAAAAAGTCGGTTAATAAAATACCTACACCAAAGCGTTCAATATGCTGGTTGTAATCAATTAAGCTTTCGCCATAACCATTATAATATTGCGCATAGCCACGTAACCGTCCCCACGCTGGGAATGACCAATCAAGCTGCACAGCACCTTTGTTATCTGACTTTAAGTTGTTGCGTAACATGACAGTAAATTCATGCTCTTCATAGCGATAAATCGTAGCAAACTCAAAATGTCCCATATATTCATGGATATCAGGGTTATCATCACCGGTAGGGTCGTCTTCATCAAGCTTTTCTTCCTCAGGCACGCGGTACCAAGGTCTGAAACTAAAAACAAACCCGTTTTGCTCCCAAAACAGATTTGCATAAATACGATTCCATGAGCGTGAAAGTGGGATATTACGACCATTGGATTGGTGTTCAAAGCCAATTGCTACACCCATTTCATCGCCCCATAAGCGATTTTCATCATCGAGTAAGTTCAACCAGAAAATCTCAGGTTGATAATTTGTTTCACGAAACGGCGATGAAATTTCATTATTGTAGAGTTGCCAATAGGACTGCAATGTAAAACCAAAATAAAATGCTTGATCTAAATCTGATTTACTTTGGTACAAGGGTACTTTGAGTGACAGTTGAAATTTAGCTTCCAAATCATCTAGTGGCGCACCCTTTAAATTAGGATCACTCGCCGCAGGTGTAAACTTCGGTCTATCCATATACGTGATGGGTAAAATGTAATTCCGTTTATGTGGTGTAATTACATTTGGGTTATTAGTCGTAACCTTTTCTCTAATAACGCGCTTATCAATAGCTGACATATCGTCCATGTCGGTTATTTTCAGGCATTTCTTTTTCACTTCGGCAAGTGTTTGCGAGTCATCACCAGCTGCCAGTTCATTTAAAATACATTGTTTGGCGAGTTCTTTTTCAGAAGGGGTTTCGTTTGCAAGTGCAAATGAGCTGGTCAGTGCGAGTAGTAAACCAGGAACTAAAAGGCGCATTATTTTTTCCCTAAATAGAGTGGACCTTTATTATAACCAAAATTGTGACATAAAAAAGGCGGCATAAATGCCGCCTTGTGCCCCAAAGGGGACTTCTCACGCAACTGTTACAATTCAAAATAATTTGTGAAAAATTTATATAGCTCAGTGCCTTGATTTACACTTGCTGAAGCGAAATGCAAGATGGTTATGGCATCTTTATCAAGGGTGATGTTATTTAGTGGTTGCTCTGATAAATAGCGCTCCATGCGTAAAATTTTGGCAATGGTATCGCCTGTCTTTATATGACTGCCTAACTCTGCGGTGTATTCAACCATGCCACCCATAGGAGCGTAGAACGCTAGATAATCATTTAAGTAACATGCATAGCGCGTAATTGGTTGTGGCTTAAACTGTGAGTTAAGCAACGCTTCTTTATAGGTTAAATAGCTTAAGATGCTATTTGCATCGTTTTCAGCTTCGCTAAGATCAATTTTTTCTTGTGAACCAAGCTCAACGGTAAAGGCTTCAACCAACACAGGGATATCTCGTCCAGCAGCTTGATACGTTTCACTTAATTGCCACCATGGGCAAAAATTGGCTTCGTCCATCGCACCATCAAATTCATTTGGAATTAATAAAACATGTTCAATATCGAAATAGCGCGCGCTGTTTTTAGCATAAGTTGGGCAATATAAATGCTTAGCTGAAATTGGTCCGGTATGTAAATCGAGCACTATATCAGCTTGGTGTGCTAATTTTTGTAAGTTAAGTGCAATACGTTTTCCTGTATTTAGCGCATAACTCGGGCCATCTAAAATAGCACTCGTAGTATCGATTAAGCGTTGTTGAAATTCACGTTTAATGGTTTCAATATCGGCGTCGATAAACTCAGCTACAAAGTCATTTACAAGATGTGAGTGATCTTGATACATACGGTTCCAGTTGGTACCGGTAATAGGATCAAAACGACCCAGAGTAAATTCTCCTGATTTTTGGTTGCAACCAATGGGGTTAGCATAAGGAACTAGCGTAACGCTTGAAGCTAAAGTAGCGTGTTTAAGTTTTTCTAGTAGTTGATAAATTACGGCATTGCCTTGCACTTCTGCGCCATGCATATTCGCTTGAATATACACATTTGGTCCTGAGCCGTTTCCTTCAAGACGATAAACAGGAATTGTCAGTGGTAAGCCATTAGCAATCTCACCCACTTGAATATTTTCTTGTGTTATTTGGTTCATGGCTACCTCAGGTAATAATCGGCAGTTTCTGGCTGTCTTACACAGCTTATTTGGCCTTGTTTAAAGGTGTATTCGGCTGGCAGTTCGTGGCACAGAAAATACGGCATACTTTCAGTAAAACCATATGCTCCGCACTGAGCAAAGATCAGCCAGTCCGTTTCATTTATATCTGACGCTAACGAAAATTCACCAAGGCTATCCAGTGCTGTACAAAGTGGCCCATGTACTAAAAATGATTTAGTCGCTTCACTTGATTGGCGAAGTAATTCGGCTGGAAATGCTTGATTAGTTACCGCAGGGCGTAAAATATGATTTATGCCGCCAGCGACAATGAGTTGATTAGCGCCATAATTTTGTTTTTGCTCAATAACTGGATTTGCGTAAAAGCCAATTTCGCCTACGGCGTAACGGCCGAGCTCCATCCACAGCTCTTCACAGCCAACAGACTGTTTGATGTTATCGAGCGCATCTAATAATTGCGGCCATACTAAGTGTTGATCATTTGCTGTGTAAGGAATACCTAAACCACCGCCTAAATCTAAAATGCGTAGTTTAAATCCAAGCTGTGCACTTAAATTTTGTAGTGGTGCAATCATGGCTCGCCATAGTTCAGCAAGCTTGTCACTGCTGAGCATATTGCCCCACTGGAAAATATGTAATCCAGCAAAGTCGAGCGCTGGAAAGTCCGTAATATTTAATGTAGCCCAATCCTCAATGCCGAGACCAAAAGGGGTGAGGCTATCACCGCCAAGTGGGTTTTTCTCACTGTCTGGCCAGCGCAGTTGCACCCGCAATAAGATTTGCAGTGTTATGTTATGTTCGCTAGCTGCTTGGTTTAGCCAAGCCACTTGATTATGACTTTCAGCAACAAAGGTGCGAACACCTTTGCTGAGAAAGTGTTGGATCTGCTTTTTCGATTTAGCAGGTCCAGTGTTGAGCACACGTTTTGCGTCTATGCCTTGACCTAATACCTGATTTAGCTCGCCACTGCTTGCTACATCAAAGTCAAAACCGCATTTATCTAACGTTTTAATAATCTCTGAAAGCGGATTGGCTTTAACGGCATACCAGAGCTTCACCACATTTTGAGATGTTAACGTGGTTAAATGCGCTTCTAGTTTATCGAGATCATAAACATAAAAGGGGGTATCGTTTTGCTGGCATAGCTCTGCCAGCACTTGACGCTGTTGTGTGCTCAAGAAGCTCATTAACGTAAAGCCTCTTCAAGTTCTAGTGACGCATCGCTTTGCTCATCACGATATTTAACAATGAGCGCACAAGACATGCTTAAACCTTGCTCACGACCCCACTGATTAGATGCTGGACGAGAACCCGGAATAACAATCGCGTTTTCTGGAATTGGCTCGCCTTTTTCTAAAACGCGCTCATTTACACAGTCATAAACAGGGATTGTTGCTGACAAGCGAACACCCGGTGCAAGTACAGCCCCTTTCTTAACCACTACGCCTTCAACAATGACACAGCCTGCACCAATAAAGGCATCGTCTTCAATGACTACTGGGCTTGCGCCAACTGGCTCTAATACACCGCCTATTTGCACAGCGGCACTTAAATGTACATTTTTACCAATTTGTGCACATGAACCAACCAGTGCATGGCTGTCAACCATAGTGCCGGAATCGATGTAAGCGCCAATGTTTACATATGCTGGTGGCATAATAACGGTACCGCTTGCAACATAAGCGCCAGGGCGAACGCTAGTACCGCCAGGCACCATACGTACACCTTCTTCAGCAGAAAAACCGCGTACTGCTAGGTTATCTTTATCAACAAATCCACCTGGAAACTCAGTGTTAGTACCATTTTTAAAAACGTCTAAAATGCCTTTTTTAACTTCAATATTTGCGTGCCAGTTACCATTTTCATCTTGGTTTGCTGCACGTACAGAGCCATTTTCTAGGTTTTTTAATAGTTCTTGCCAGTTCATAGTACTTCTCTCTTAATTCCAGGATAATATTTTTTGATTCGCAGCGAGAATTGCCGCAGGTGATTCCAGCTCATGATGCGTAAGCGGTGGACGTAAATTAGGGGTATTAAGTTTGCCTTGTTGATGCATTAGCACTTTTACAGGCACAGGATTAGCCACTTCAAATAAGCTATTTACAGCCTCGCTCCAGGTAGTGAATAAGTTTGGTGTACCAGAAAGCGATCTGCGAACAAACTCTGCGGTTTGTTTAGGCCAGGCGTTTGCTGCAACAGAAACTAATCCCTTGGCGCCTGCTTGGGCAAAGTAAGGCATTAAGGCATCATCGCCACTGTAAATTGCAACATTTGGATTGCTGGTTCTAAAGACTTCGAACTTGCTAATATCACCACTGGCTTCTTTAAGCGCCCATAGGTTTTTGTGGTGGCCTAGTGCTGATAACAGTTCCGGAGCAAGTGCAACGGCACTGCGACCTGGCACGTTATACAGCATGCAAGGTAATTCTGTGGCATTGAGTAATGTATCAAACCATTGGATTTGACCTTTTAAACCGGGCTTTGCGTAAAGTGGTGAGCCCAGCAAAAGCGCATCGATTGGTTGTTGATTACAAAACTCAAGCCAAGCGAGTTGTTCTGGCAGGTTTATACCGCCAACAGCAACCATTAAAGGGACATTGGGTGATAACTCACAAACAAAACGGACGATCGTTTGTTGTTCTGTAGTGGTTAAGGCTAAGCCTTCACCGGTACTTCCAAGCAATAAAATACCGTTATTGGCATCTTGTTGCTCGCTAACCAGTTGAGCAAGATTTTCAAAATCAATCTCACCATTATCGTTAAATGGTGTGACTAATGCAGTCCATAAGGGGTACTGCGCTAAATTAAATTGTGATTTCATCTCTAGCGAACTTAATACGTGTTCGGAGATAGGCTAAGGGAAAGGCTCAGTCCACTTCGAACAACTAAAAATTCGAAGAGCAATGGACTTAAAAATAGATAAGGCAGATGGCCTTATTTTTCTAAGACCAGAAGCTCTCCACCAAACATATTTACTTATAATAAGTAATTGGTGACAGTCGCTGGGATTCAGCCCAGACGCCCGAGAGTTAGAGTTAGCAAAAACAATACTCTCTCGGCGTTAATTCCCCTCGTTCAGAGTCTTAGGAGTTTGCTCTCCTCAACTGAACTACCTGAATAACGCACCTCTTCCAGCCCTTGAGTAAACAGCTTTAGGAAAAGCTGTTTACTATAAATAGGGTGATTGAGCGGCAATTGAAACATTTTGGACGTCTAAATGTCAATAAAATTTATTTTAGGGCGATGCATTCAGTTGGGTTTTAGTGATATAACTAGCGGCGAGCATGAATTACTATAATAAAAATTATTTGTTGTGAAAAAATTAGGGCTATTATTTTTCTTTCTATTTAGCACGCCATTATTTGCTACTGTCAAAAAAGCTTATGAAGAGTCGTTTGCATCCTCTGTTGTAATCAGTGACTCTGACGTTGTACGTTTTGGGTTTGGCAATTTTGACCCGGTTAATATTTTAGAGCCTTTGTCAGGCGGCAATGATGAAAGCTTAGATTTACGCAGGCAATTACAAGTTTTTGCATTACCTTATACGTTTCAACTTGATGAAGAATCTCGCATTAATACTCATGTCTCATACATCTCACAATCACAAGAAGTCCTGTTTGATAATCTGATTATTCCTGATGACAGCAACGATAAAATTTTTACTGCTTATGCTGATTATGAAACATCTCTCTACCGATACGATAATTGGCTTTTAGAGGGGAATATAGGGGCACACATCATGCACTATGACAATGTTCATGATTATAACAGCGCTGAAAGTCGTGCATTAAAGTCAGGTGTTGAAGGAATTTACTTTAATACAACGGCAAACTCGCTTTTGGCTGATTTTGGTCTAACCCTAAGTCGCAAAAAGAAAAGCCGTTGGGGACATTGGTTAGCAAAGTCGAGCTATAACCATTTTTTTGGCAAGGGGTTTGGTGGTGATGAAACAACCCGTGATGCAACACCTTCGGGTTGGTATTTTGCAAATAGCATCCGTGCAACAATTAAGCTCGACCAGAAACTAAAACATACCGAATCGATCTATTTGAAGTTTCAACGTGTTGATTTAGGGGGGGATGCAAGAAGTGCGTTTAGTACAGGACATTACTACGAATATGGTGGTGGGTTATTAATCGATACTCGCCCATGGACCTCATGGTTTGATAATATTGGTATTGGCTTGCATTACAACGAAGGCAGTGTACTCAGTGGCGGCAGCATTGTAATTTACTTTAATGAAGAGTAACCTGTTGAAAATTATTACTTAAAAAGGATTTAAAGTATGATCCCTTTTTCATTTTTAGTGCTTTCTGCAAGTGCCTTAAGCACAGCAGAAAACAACACTGTCATTAATAAAACAGACCAGCTTCACTTAAATACCATTGTAAATGCCGAGGCAATCAAACGGATACCGCCCAAATATCCTGTAAGTGCAGCACGTGATGGTAAAGAAGGGTGGGTACAATTAAGTTTTGTGGTAGAACCGGATGGAACAACCTCGAATGTGATTGTGGACAACTCATCAAATCCAATTTTTGAATCGTATGCGCGCAGATCCATTGAAAAATGGCAATATTCACCAGCAACAATGGATGGTAAGGCGATTCAGCAATGTCGAAACCAAGTGCAATTAGATTTTAGATTGAGCGAGACTCCTAAAGGTGCATCAAGGAAGTTTGTAAAGCAGTACAAATTGGCAAACCGTTATTTAGAAGAAAATAATATTGCCGAAGCGCAAAAAATAATGGCGAAAATAGAAGAGAAAGGGCGCTGGAATGCATACGAAGATATGTATTATGCGATTCTTAATTCGTTAATTGCGGAACAAACAAAGGACACTGAAACTGAGCTTAATGCTATTAAAAGCGTTCTGAGACATCGTGAATTACAAAAAGAAACGCAATACAGTGCTTTTGCTGCGCGTGCGTTTAGTTTAGCTATTGAACGTCAGCTTTATGGTGATGCAAAATCGATATTTGAGAATTTGAAAACGCATTATTCTGACAACCCGAATGTAGCGAAATTAACACCTTACTACGATCAAATAACCGCTTATTTAGCCAGTGAAAAGCCATTGGTGATTAACGCTGCAATAGGCAATCGCGACTTTTGGCGTTACCAGTTAGAACGCAGTGGCTTTGTAATTGATAATGTTGAAGGTAATTTAACTAACCTTGAAGTACGTTGTGATAATCATCATTCGCAATTTTTAGTTGAAGCAGGTAATAAATGGCAAATACCTGAGTCTTGGGGAACTTGTTCTGTATATGTATTTGGTGATGCAGATGCAACATTTACGTTTGCAGATGTTCATGGCAAACAAGTAATTTAAACACGAAAAAAGGCGCTTAAAGCGCCTTTTTCTTTTGTTAGATGACTTATTTACGAACTTTAATATCGCCAACACCTACTTCGGCTTCAATGCTGTATTCACCGTTACCAGAGTAACTTGTTTCTGAGCTAACGATGTTACGCGAGCTTTCTAAATCGCCACTAAAACCCTTAATACTTGTATCACCTACCCCAGTCGATAAATCGATACGCTTGAAGTCATCAAGTACAGTATCGATACGAATTGAGCCAACACCTACATCGGCATCGACTGAGTTTTCAAGTTTTTGAATTTCTATACTGCCAACACCTACTTCAATATCAATGGCTGCAGACTTTGGTACCTTAATAACCCACTCTTGATTAAGATTATCTTCGTCAATTTCGAGAGAAATACGGTTATCACGAACACGTTTATTTAATTCAATATTTGATACATCGCGGTTCTTTGAGAACCAACCTTCGTCTTTGCCTTCGATTTCAATTTCGATACTTAGCTCATTACCATCAACAGTGATGATCTCAATACTGCCAACTGGAAAATCAATTTCTAAATTTTGCCCTTGGTTCATTGTTAGTGTTTCGGTAATGCGTTTTTCATCAGCTGCATAAAGGTTGGTTGAAATGCTTGCTGCGATTAAGGTCATTGCTAACGCTAATTTTTTCATAGTTTGTATTCCTTTTGATGACTGCGCTTTAATCAGTTTTATCTGTTAGTTATTGATTAAGTCGCAATCATCATTGAAAAAGGTTTAAAAGATTATTTATTTTTTTTCGAAAGTTTATAACCTTCTTTCTCAAGCAGCTTTAATAAACCTTCAGGGCCATGTAAATGAAGTGCACCAACTGCGATAAAATGCGGCTGTTTAGTAAGTTTTGATTTTAATTGCTTCACCCAATTTTTATTACGGTTTGTTAGTAATACCTTTTCAGTTAAGGCACTGTAACTGTCACCGTTAAATGTCTCTTGATAGTAACTTTCAAGTTCAGCGTCATCGCCACGCTTCCAACTGCCAATCAGACGATTAAAGTATTTATCCATGTCAGACAGCTCCTTTAAACCGTCTTCAATCATTTTGTTATTGTATTTGCTAAAGCCTTTAAACATGCCCATTTGTTGCTCTAAGGTTTCCAGTTGCATGATTGGGATCTGTAGACGTTGAGCAACATTCATTACTTGTTTATCAATACCAAAAGTGTCCTGATAACCAGCTTTTTGATACTCCATCAAGGTAATTTGTAACATCACAGCAAAGGGTTGCATTGGTTGAAATAGCTCCATTGTTAGACCTTGCTGAGTCATATAGCGACTTAATGCTTTGTAATTTTTAGCTGATATTTCTGATTGCAAGGTTTTACCAGGTGGTAACAGCATATAACTCATCATAACTTGTTGTTGCTCAAGCGGGTTTACTTTTGATAAATCCACTTCAACGACTAGTTTCTCTGTTTTTCCAATCGCTTTTTTTACGTAGTTTGGTAAACCAGCCATCTGTTGATCACCGAGATGAACAGTGCCAAGCAAGTAAGATGTCACTCCGTTTTTTTCAATTTGCCAGAGGGATGGTGAAATTTTGCTATTAGCTAATACAGGTTGAGTAGCGCTAAACAGAATAATTGGTAATAACAGAATTTTGAGTAATAAGAAAAATCGCATTGCGGATCCTTGCGGTGAACTTAAATTTTTAATAAGCAGTGTACTTGATAGCACAATATTAGTCTTTGCTTATTTTTTAACAAAAAAGTTATAAGCATTGCAAAATTAAAGTGATATTCAAATAAATGTCAGTCTTGGCATACATAATCTTGAAAATTGTATAAAATGGATTTTTTATCTAACTTGTGTTGTTTTTTATGTTTATTTTGATTTTTGTTGGTTTTTATTGATTTAAACTTGCATATATTTCTTCGTTGACTTTTAAGGCTATAAACGATACTAATAAAAAAGAAGCCAAGCACGAGGTTGTTTGGCATTTTTGTAAAAGAATTTTTGGTTGCTTAAACACATGTTTAAAACAGTAAACGTACTAGTCCTAATTATTAACGTGGTGATTATTATTACCGCGGGGGCTTCGTAGTGCTGTAGCAAAAGTTAAGCATTGAGAGAGCCCCCGAACTGAAAAGTCCGGGGGCTTTTTTTTGGCACAAAGAAAATGAGCAATTAGCAAAAAATCACAGGGTAGAGAAAATGACAGGTGCAGAGTTAACAATCGATTTATTGGCCAAACATGGCGTGAAAGAGGTATTTGGTTACCCTGGTGGTGCCATTATGCCAATTTACGATGCTTTGTATGGCTCGCCTGTTAAACACTATCTTACCCGTCATGAGCAAGGTGCGGGGTTCGCTGCAGTAGGCTATGCCAGAAGTACTGGTAAACTTGGGGTTTGTTTTGCAACATCCGGCCCAGGTGCAACAAACCTTATCACCGCACTTGCTGATGCCATGATGGATTCCGTACCGTTACTTGCAATCACAGGTCAGGTGCCTACCGCAGCAATTGGATCTGATGCGTTCCAAGAAGTGGATGTATTGGGGATGTCGCTAAGCTGTACTAAACACAGTTATATGGTAGAGCGTGCCGAAGATTTAGCAGAGATACTTCAAGAAGCAATGCACTTGGCGCAATCTGGCCGTCCAGGGCCGGTTCTTGTTGATATTCCAAAAGATATTCAAATGGGCGCGGTGACTTATCAACCATGGTTAGCTGCTGACGATTACAAACCTGAATTTAAACAGTCAGAACTTGCCAAAGCCAATGAATTATTAAGTGATGCAAAACAACCACTCGCTTACATTGGTGGTGGCGTACAAATGGCTGATGCGCAAGATGAGCTGATGCAATTTTTAAAATCGACCAATATGCCAGCTGTAAGCACATTGAAAGCGCTTGGTTCCGTGACGCCTGATTATCCATATGATTTAGGCATGCTAGGAATGCACGGCGGTCAAGCTGCCAACCTAGCTGTGCAAGAGTGTGATTTGTTAGTGTGCATTGGTGCCCGCTTTGACGACCGTGTTACAGGTAACCTTGCTAAATTTGCCAGCAAGGCTAAGGTTATCCATTTAGATGTGGATGCCGCTGAGGTGGGTAAACGTAAACCGGTTGATGCTTCACTGGTTGCTGATTTAAAAGATTCATTACCGCATTTAGCAACACATAAAACGCATGCTGAGTGGTTAGCGCATATCAGTAATATGCAGCAACAACATGCATGGCGCTATGATTACCCTGGTGAGAAAGTATATGCACCGTATTTACTAAATCGTTTAAGTCAGCTAATGCCAAGTAATGGCGTGGTGTGCTGTGATGTAGGCCAGCACCAAATGTGGGTGGCGCAACACATGAAGTTTTCACACCCGAGTAATCACCTAAGCAGCGGTGGTGCGGGCACTATGGGATTTGGATTACCCGCGGCAATTGGTGCACAAATCGCTCGCCCTAACGATTTTGTATTAACGGTTTCTGGCGATGGTTCAATCATGATGAACATCCAAGAGTTAGCGACTATTCGCCGTAATAACTTACCGGTTAAGTTACTTATTTTAGATAACCAACGATTAGGCATGGTAAGGCAATGGCAGCAACTTTTCTTTGATGGTCGTTACAGTGAAACAAACCTGTCAGATAATCCTGACTTTGTTCAATTAGCAGCTGTTTTTGGTATTCCGGGCGAAACTATAACGCATGCGGATCAAGTTGATGCTGCAATAGACAAACTAGTGGCAAGTGAAGGGCCTTATATTCTTCACGCATGTATAGATGATAAAGAAAATGTTTGGCCATTAGTTCCGCCAGGCGCCGCAAACGATCAAATGCTAACTGAGGTGACAAAATGAAGCACAACTTATCAATCGAAGTGAAACAACAAAGCATTGCATTAGAACGATTTTTACGTGTAACACGTCACCGCGGATTTAATTTAACCTCAATGAATATTGAGAGTAATGAAGAAAAGTATATTGTAAATATGATGGTAGACAGTGACCGACCTATTTACTTATTAACACAACAATTAAAAAAGTTAGTTGAAGTGAACCAAGTTGAAATATTGGATACGCACACATTAGCAGCAACTAACTAATTATTATTTATAAAGGTTTAATAGAATGTCAGATTTAATTTGGTTCAATGGCAAAATGGTTCCACAAGAACAAGCAACTACCCATGTACTGAGTCATGCAATTCATTATGGTAGTTCAGTGTTTGAAGGTGTGCGTGCTTATGAAACGCCAAATGGTCCAGCTATTTTCCGTTTGCAAGATCATACAAAACGCTTGTTTGATTCAGCAAAAATTTACCGTATGCAAATTCCTTATACTGCGGATGAAATTAATGAAGCATGTAAAGTTGCTGTTCGTGAAAATGGCTTAAAAAACGCGTATTTACGTCCTTTTGCATTCTTAGGTAATGTAGGTTTAGGCGTTAATCCAAAGTCACACAAAGCGGATGTTGCAGTAGCTGCAATGGAGTGGGGTACGTACTTAGGCGATGGCGCTTTAGAAGCGGGTGTTGACGCGTGTATTTCATCATGGAATCGTTTAGCGCCCAATACTATGCCAACGACAGCAAAAGCAGGTGGTAACTATTTGTCTTCACAGCTTATTTCAGGTGAAGCAAAGCGCAATGGTTATGTTGAAGGTATTGCGTTAGATGTAAATGGTTACCTGAGTGAAGGCGCGGGTGAAAATTTATTTGTTATTAAAAATGGGGTGTTATTTACACCACCGACTACAGCTGCAATCTTGCCTGGACTGACTCGCGATACCATGATGTATCTAGCGCGTAAAGCGGGCTTTGAAGTACGTGAGGAACCTATTTCTCGCGAGGCGCTTTACCTTGCTGATGAGTTCTTTATGACAGGCACTGCTGCTGAAGTAACGCCAGTGCGTAGCGTAGACCAAATTGAAATTGGTACAGGTAAGCGCGGTGAAATCACCGAGCAATTACAGCAAGCGTATTTTGATTTAGTAAAAGGCCAATCAGCTGATGAAAATGGCTGGTTAACACTAATCAACGAATAATACGAATACGACATATATATTGGGAATGAGGAGTAGGGCACAGCCCTAAAAAGAGGTAAACCATGGCTAAATTAAGAAGTGCAACAACAACTGAAGGTCGTAAACGTGCTGGTGCTCGTGCACTGTGGCGTGCAACAGGGATGACTGACAAAGACTTTGGTAAACCCATTGTAGCTGTGGTGAACTCGTATACCCAGTTTGTACCGGGTCACGTTCATTTAAATCAACTCAGCGAAATGATGGCTGAAACCATTCGTGACGCTGGCGGTGTACCGCGCGAATTCAATACCATTGCGATTGATGACGGTATTGCAATGGGCCATGGCGGCATGCTTTATTCATTGCCTTCACGCGACCTAATTGCAGACTCTGTTGAATATATGGTGAATGCACATTGTGCTGATGCCATGGTATGTATTTCAAACTGCGACAAAATCACGCCAGGAATGCTGTTAGCTGCACTTCGCTTAAATATTCCGGTGATCTTTGTATCTGGCGGTCCAATGGAAGCCGGTAAAACACGTCTTGCTGAAATTGATATCAAGCTGGATTTAGTTGATGCCATGGTCAAAGGTGCTGATCCGTCGGTAAGTGATGAAGATTCAGATAAAGTTGAGCGTAGTGCTTGCCCAACTTGTGGTTCGTGTTCAGGTATGTTTACCGCTAACTCAATGAACTGCTTATTAGAAGCGCTTGGTTTAGCATTGCCAGGTAACGGTACAACATTAGCAACACATAAAGACCGAAAACAACTTTATGTCGAAGCCGGTCGCCGCATTGTGGATTTATGCCGCAGTTATTATCGTGATGAAGATGATTCAGTATTACCGCGCAACATCGCTGATCGCAGCGCGTTTATGAATGCTATGACTTTAGATATTGCAATGGGCGGTTCATCAAATACTGTGTTACACATTATTGGCGCAGCACAAGAGGCGGGCGTTGATTTTGATATGACTCATATTGATCAGCTGTCACGCCAAACACCTTTCTTATGTAAAGTAGCGCCAGCAACACCTGAATATCATATTGAAGATGTACACCGTGCAGGTGGTATCATGGGTATTCTTAATGAGCTTGGTAAAGCAGGCAAATTAGAACTCAATGCAGGCCATGTGGCTGGTGGCACTTTAGGCGAACTAATTGAAAAGTGGGATGCCACTAACCCTGACAATAGCGCCGCGCAAAAATTCTATAAAGCGGGCCCTGCCGGTATTCGTACCACCAAGGCGATGAGCCAAGAAACGCGTTGGCCTGAACTCGACCTAGACCGTGAAAATGGCTGTATTCGCAGCGTCGAACATGCGTTTAGTCAAGATGGTGGTTTAGCGGTACTTTACGGCAACCTTGCGCCAGACGGTTGTATTGTTAAAACTGCAGGTGTTGCTGATGGCATGTTGGTTTTTAAAGGGACTGCGAAAGTATTCGAATCTCAAGATGACGCAGTGGATGGCATCTTAGGCGGCCAAATTGAAAAAGGGGATGTGGTTATCATCCGCTACGAAGGACCAAAGGGTGGCCCTGGTATGCAAGAAATGTTGTATCCAACAAGTTACCTAAAGTCGATGGGCTTAGATAAAGACTGTGCCCTATTAACGGATGGTCGCTTTTCTGGTGGTACATCGGGTTTATCAATTGGTCACGCTTCGCCAGAAGCCGCTAGCCAAGGTGCAATCGCGTTGGTTGAAAACGGCGATGAAATCGTCATTGATATCACCAAACGTAGCATTGATATGGTGTTAAGTGATGAAGAACTCGCTGCACGCCATGAAAAGCAATTAGCTCGCGGTAAAGATGCTTATAAACCTGTAGATCGCGTTCGCAGTGTAACGCCTGCATTAAAAGCTTATGCATTACTCGCAACCAGTGCTGATAAAGGTGCGGTACGTGACCTTAAAAAGTTAGAGGAGCTCAGTTAATGGTCTCCCAAGAGCTCGATTATTTTCGCGCTATTATCCAGGCCAATATGGAGCCCTTGGCAAAAGTAACAGAGGTTAGCCCTGTTACCAGCCTTGAACAGAAACTTGGCAATCATATTTGGCTAAAGCGTGAAGATCAGCAGCCGGTATATTCGTTTAAATTACGCGGTGCGTATAACAAATTGAAGCAGTTACCAAAAGGCGCTCAAGTAGTTACCGCATCGGCGGGTAATCATGCACAAGGTGTGGCGCTTAGTGCCAGTCACCTTGGTCATACAGCACGTATTGTAATGCCAGTGACTACACCGGAAATCAAAGTAAATGCGGTGCGCAATTTAGGTGGTGAAGTGATTTTACATGGCCATCACTTTGATGCAGCGAATAGCTATGCATTAGAAATTGCTGAAAAAGAAGGTGCGGTGTTTGTGCCTCCTTTTGATGATAAAGATGTGATCATCGGGCAAGGTACTATTGCACGCGAACTAATGCAGCAGTTGCCATTACTCGATGCGGTATTTATTCCGGTTGGAGGCGGTGGCTTATTGGCAGGCATGTCAATTTACTTAAAATCACTGCGCCCAGATATAAAAGTGATCGGTGTTGAAGCAGAAGATAGTGCCTGTTTAAAAGCTGCAATGGAAGCAGGTGAACCGGTTGAACTTGAGCGCGTAGGCAGTTTTGCTGATGGTGTTGCGGTTAAAATTATTGGTAAAGAGACCTTTCGCTTAGCACAAAAATACTGTGATGATGTTATTACTGTTTCGAGTGATGAAATTTGCGCCGCGATGCAGGACATTTTTGTCTCAACCCGCGCTGTTGCTGAACCATCTGGTGGTTTGTCATTGGCAGGGTTGAAAAAATGGGTGTCACAAACGGGCGCTAAAGGTAAAAACCTCGCAGCTATATTATCAGGTGCAAACCTTAACTTCGACAGATTGCGTTATGTCGCTGAGCGCACTGCGCTAGGTGAGCATAATGAAGCACTTTTAGCGGTGACTATCAAAGAAGAAAAAGGTAGCTTTAAGAGTTTCTGCAAGGCATTAAACGGCCGTTCAATTACAGAGTTTAACTATCGTTACACAGGCCCTGGTGATGCTGAAATCTTTGTCGGTGTGGGTTTACGTAATGGTGAAACAGAACTTGCGAGTTTAAAGCAGGAGTTAAGTGATAAAGGTTATAGCTTTGTTGATATGACCAATAACGAGTTGGCAAAACTGCATGTGCGTTATATGGTTGGCGGTAAACCGGGTGAGCAGCTATCAGAGCGTTTATTCCGTTTTGAGTTTCCTGAATACCCCGGAGCGCTCGAGCGCTTTCTTGATACTTTGGGTGCAAACTGGAATATCAGCTTATTCCACTATCGTAATCATGGTGCTGCAACCGGTAATGTTCTTGCTGCATTTGAAGTGCCTGAGCAAGATAACGCTGCCTTTAGTGAGCATTTACAGCGCTTAGCTTACGCTTATCAAGAGGAAACCAATAATCCGTGTTACCAGCAGTTTTTGTCGAGTAAGGCACATAACCTTGCGCAAGTAGCAAATAGCTAACCAAATAAAGCTTATAAATGCCTCGATCATTGGGGCATTTTCTATTCTGAACATCACAGCAAGATTTGCTATCATAGCGCTATTCAAATTTAGCCTGTGTTGAAAATGTCTCACACCGCACTTTTTACCGCAATCGATACACTATTAACTAAAACACAAGCCTATTGGCAATGTGTGGCATTTGCCTCGCGCGAAATACCTTGGCCGCATTTAACTGAAACCCTGCTGGCGTTATCTGATGACAATGTTGAAAAGCTTGAAAGCAATCAAGTTGAGTTACAGCGGTACTTGGCTAACCTTATTTCTGAGCTAGATAATGTTGAACGCTTGTTGCAACTGCCAAGGGCAAATAAGCAAACAGTTCAGTTTCCGTTTTGGCTTACCAATGGCATTAAAGGCAGTAAAATTGCTCAGTTAGAAAGCTTTGTGATGCAAACAGCAGAGCAAGACTTACCGCTGCTGGAGTGGTGCGCAGGTAAAGGGCATTTAGGGCGGTTATATCACTTTGCCCACAAGGTGCCAGTACAGAGCGTAGAAATACAGCCTCAGCTGGTGGCTGAAGGGCAGCAGTTAGCAAAGCAATTTGACTTGGATATTAAACTTGCTGAATTAGATGTTTTATCCGAACGTGCGGCAGATTATCTACACAAAGAGCAACACGCAGTGGCACTTCATGCCTGTGGTGGGCTGCACCAAGCACTGATTAAACATGGTGTTGCCAAAGGCACTAAATTAATGAGTATTTCACCATGTTGTTATCACTTATTTCAGCAATCTGAACACTATGTTGCAATGAGTGAGATTGCCATGAAATCTCAGGTTGCTTTTACTGCCAGTGATTTAAAACTTGCCTTGCAAGAAACGGTTACGTCAGGCAAGCGTATTTCACGTTTGCGTGAAATCGAGACAGTATGGCGTTTAGCATTTGATTGTTTGCTTGATGATATCATCGAAAAGGACAGTTATTTACCCGTACCATCAGCTAAAAAAGCGCTATTTAGTGGTGAATTTAGTGATTTTTGTAGTTGGGCTGCTAAGCAAAAAAACATCTCTTTGCCAGAGCAAATAGATTACGAATATTACCTCGAACAGGGCCGATTACGACGTCAAATTACGCAGCGCATAGAATTAGTGCGCCATGGTTTTAGGCGTTTGATTGAGCTTTGGTTAGTACTCGATCGTGTTTTATATTTGGAGCAATTTGGCTACCGCGTTACACTCAGCGAGTTTTGTGAAAAACACATCACACCAAGAAATATATTAATTCAAGCAACTGTCTAACAACTATCAGGAACGCAATACTGATGAATAAACTCGCGCATCTTTTTGTTAAGAATCGCTCGTGGGCAAAAGAAACGACGGATAAAGATCCCGAGTTCTTTAAAATCCTGTCAATGCAGCAAAACCCAGAGTATTTATGGATTGGCTGTGCAGACTCGAGAGTCCCTGCTAATGAAATAGTGGGCTTATTGCCTGGTGAATTATTCGTTCACAGAAATGTAGCAAATATGGTGGTACACACTGATCATAACTGTCTCTCTGTACTACAATATGCAGTAGAGGTTCTTAAAGTAAAACATATAATGGTGGTAGGACACTATGGATGTGGTGGTGTAAAAGCTGCTCTGGATGGCGTTAGATTAGGGTTAATCGACAATTGGTTAAGGCATGTAGTTGATGCGCGCGACAAGTATGAGTTAGAGCTTAATAACACCAGTTGCGCCCAACAAAAATTTGATCGATTATGTGAAATCAACGTAATTGAACAAGTTAAAAATGTGTGCCAAACAAATATTGTAATGGATGCATGGGAGCGAAACCAAGAGCTAGAAGTCCATGGCTGGATTTATGGGTTGGCAGATGGCCATATTAGAGATTTAGAAACCAGCATTAGTGGGGCGAACAATGTGGCAAAAATTTATAACAGTGCCATTCAAGGTGTGTTTAGTCGTTAGTCTTTGCCTAACGTTTTTTAGCGTTAATTTACTGGCTGATACTGATAAAGAAGATGCATTATCCAGCACGCTTAGTCTGCGTTTTGCGGTACCTAACTTTCCCCCTTACATTTATTTGGATGAAAATAAAAAGCTTACTGGGCAGGGTATCGAGCGTGTAACAAAAGTGCTTGATAGTATGAAGCTCAACTACGAATTTGAGCTGGTGGCCAATTACGGCATTGCAATTACTGAACTACGCAGTGGAAATATAGACGGCTTCTTTTTAGCAACACAAAACCAATATCGCGATCGCATTGCTAAAATTAGTGATGCGGTTCTTATCAACAACTGGAGTTGGTTTTATAAAGATAAAAATCAAGTTGATTTAAGTGCCCCGCAATTCAAAACCCAGGCGAAAATAGGCACCTTGTTAAATACCAACACGCAAGTGTGGTTGCAAGACAATAATTACGCCATCACGACACTTAGCAATGATGTTGAAACCTTGGTCGAAATGTTGTTGGCAGATAGACTTGATGCTGTTTTTTTGTCAGAAAGTGTATTTCTACATGCACTTACCAACCACGCGAATGAAAATACTGAAATTGCGAGTAAAACTGAGGCTAGCAGAGACTTTTCTGTTTACTTCTCTAATGACTTTATTGCTGAACATCGCTGGTTTTTAGATGCCTTCAACAGTGAACTTGCAAAATTAAAAGCACAAGAAAAAGAAGCTTTATAGCTTCTTTTTTATTCTGCGTCTTTTTCGGCTAATTTTGCTTCCAGTGCAGCAACGCGTTGCTCTAAGATTGCTAGCTTCTCACGTGTTCTTAATAAAACTTGGCTCTGAACTTCAAAATCTTCACGACTGACAAA
The DNA here is from genome assembly GCF_000788395.1 of Pseudoalteromonas piratica. Lineage (NCBI taxonomy): Bacteria > Pseudomonadati > Pseudomonadota > Gammaproteobacteria > Alteromonadales > Pseudoalteromonadaceae > Pseudoalteromonas > Pseudoalteromonas piratica. The sequence goes on along the minus strand of NZ_CP009888.1, from coordinate 398,234 downwards.
GTCCATTTCGCTTAATTTATTTTGAATTGCTTGCTTGGTTTTACCTTCAATTGTGTCTGCAAGGTTTTTTACACCTTGTGGCATATTTTCAGTAATTTGCTTGGCTATTTCTTCAAGTTTTGCTGGGTTAATCATAGTTAAAATCTATTATTAAAAACTATATCTAGTTTAACGCATCATGGCTTGGCAGCAAAGACAATCCTTGCGCCTTGCAATGCGGCATTTTAAAATCCATTTTTTGTTGTGTTAACACAAGCGAATTGAATGAAACTAAACCCGAAACAAGATGAAGCGGTTAAATACATTAGTGGCCCTTGCTTAGTGCTTGCTGGAGCAGGCTCAGGTAAAACCCGTGTAATTACAAATAAAATTGCTTATTTAGTGCAAAAATGCGAATACAAAGCGCGTAATATCGCCGCCGTTACCTTTACTAATAAAGCGGCTAAAGAAATGCGCGAACGTGTGGCACAAACATTGGGTAAGCAAGAAGCGAAAGGCTTATGGGTGTCAACGTTTCATACCTTGGGCTTAGAAATTATAAAAAAAGAGCTTAAGACGCTTGGTTTTAAACCAGGCTTTTCACTTTTTGATGATCAAGACACAAACCAGCTACTTGCTGAACTGACAGAGCCTGAATTAAAAGGTGATAAAGATTTGCTCAATTTGTTAAAAATGCAAATCTCCAATTGGAAGAACGATCTTATTGTACCTAAGCAAGCGATAGCTGAGGCTCGTGAGCAACAAAAAGTGTTATTTGCTCAGCTTTATGCTCGTTTTCAAAATCAATTACGCGCTTACAATGCACTCGATTTTGACGACTTAATAATGATCCCTACGTTACTGCTCGCTGCCAACCCAGATGTACGCGATCGTTGGCAAGATCGTTTTCGTTATTTATTAGTTGATGAATATCAAGATACCAACACTAGTCAGTATCAATTGGTTAAGTTATTAGTCGGCGAACGAGCACGATTCACTGTGGTAGGGGATGATGACCAAAGTATTTATTCTTGGCGCGGGGCAAAGCCGCAAAACCTCGTGTTATTGAGTAAAGATTTTCCCGGGTTACGTTTAATTAAGCTTGAACAAAACTATCGAAGTGCTGGCCGAATTCTTAAATCTGCCAATATTCTTATTGCTAATAATCCGCATGTATTCGATAAAAAGCTATTCAGTGAATTAGCATACGGCGAACAAATAAAGGTTATTGCTACAAAAGATGAAGAGCATGAAGCTGAACGCGTCGTTGCAGAGATTATTTCGCACAAATTTATGAAGCGTACTAGCTTTAAAGACTATGCTATTTTGTACCGAGGTAATCATCAAGCAAGAGTGTTTGAAAAAGCACTGATGGGCAGCCATATTCCTTACAAGATTAGCGGCGGAATGTCGTTTTTCTCACGTGCAGAAATTAAAGATATCATGGCTTATTTGAGGCTGCTGGTGAACCAAGATGACGATAATGCCTTTTTACGTATAGTAAATACACCGCGAAGAGAAATTGGTCCGGTTACGTTAGAGAAGTTAGGCTCACTGGCCAATGAAAAGCACATTAGTTTGTTTGCTGCGTGTTTTGAGCCCGAGCTCTCATCGCGCTTAACCGGGCGAGGTTATAACGCACTTATGGGGTTTGCCCGTTGGGTTGTTGAATTGTCAGATCGTGCAACTCGCGGCGATACCCTAGAAGCCGTAAAAGACATGGTACGAGAGATTAATTACGAAGACTATTTGTATGAATCGTCACCTAGTGCCAAAGCGGCTGAAATGCGTATGAAAAATGTGTCTGAACTATATCGCTGGATCACGGATATGTTGGTTGGCAGCAGTGAGAACCCACCGCTTACGTTACCTGAAGTAGTAATGAAATTGACTTTACGCGACATGCTTGAGCGCAACGAAGAAGAAGATGAGTCTGATGCAGTACAATTACTGACACTGCATGCTTCTAAAGGTCTCGAGTATCCATATGTCTTTATGGTGGGAATGGAAGAAGGTTTATTGCCACACCAAACGAGCATTGATGAAGATAATGTCGACGAAGAAAGGCGTTTGGCATATGTTGGTATTACACGTGCACAGCAAGAGTTGATTTTGACTTACGCCAAAGAGCGGAGAATGTTTGGCGAGACAATTAGTCCAGAATTGAGTCGATTTGTTGCCGAGATGCCACAGGACGACCTCGCTTACGAAATGCGAAAACAACCGCAAAACCAACAACAGCGTATGGAAAAAGGACAGGCGCGAGTTGCTAATCTACGAGCAATGCTAAAAAAGTAAGTTATTGCTTCGCCGATCTACTGCGTGGCTCTTGGTTTGCTTCGGATGCCAAAAGCTGCTCAGTTTCTTGCGTTAATGGGCTTAAAAATAAATTAACCCCAAGTTTCTTCAGTGAGGACTGGAAATTTACAATTGCAGGCCCTGTAGCAACAATATTGCAGGCTGTATTTTGGGTTAGTGCAAGCAGTGCAGCCAGTTGTTGTTGCGCAAGTTTTTCGTTCACTAATTTACGACAGAAATTTAAATCTAATAAAAGGTAGTCAAATTCAACACAGGTTAGTTTTACGAGATCGATTTGTTGGCGAGCGACATCCATTACGCCAATTTTAAAACCATCTTGTTTCAACTTTTTCAAATTTTCAATTTGCTTAGTAGAGAGCTCTGCTAAATTGTTGTCGTTAATCAGCCAGCAGATATTGTGATTTGATTTTGCTAATTGAACGTGAAAGCGTTCAAAGTCTTGAGCCAATATAGCAGTGTGTAACTGCAAATAAACAGGCTCATTTTGCATAACATGTGAGAGGACTCGATTTATCAAGAAATCGCAGTAGTCTATTGCTGGATGCTGTTCTTGAAGTAATTGGTGAAGCGCGATTTTTGCACCTGATTCAAGCGTAATATAGGGATTGATATAGGTTGCGATACCTTGCTCAAGCTGTAAATCAATGGCCTTTGATTTAACAAAACTCAGCTGACCTGCATTGATTAGATCAGAACATATGAAACTATTTTTTGTGATGTGCTCAGGTGAAGCAAGTTTGATTGTACCTTTACCTGATTTTTTTGCTTGGTACATGGCACTATCCGCGTCACGAATAATCTCATCTGTGCTGTCATAAGTCTTATTACTGTATGCAATACCGATACTTGCACCACTTTTAATACATTGTTCGTTAATGCAAAACGGTTTATTCATAATTTTGATAATACGTTTTGCGATTTGTTTTGCTTCATCTTTGTGTTGAAGGTGCGTTAATAAAATTACAAACTCATCACCACCGAAACGCGCTAATAAATCATGTTCACGTATACATGTGGAAAATTCATTGGCGGTTGATTTTAAAAATTTATCCCCAGCATGATGGCCAAGTGTGTCGTTAATATCTTTAAAATTATCCAAGTCGATAAACATCACAGCAAAACAATGGGATTTGTCGCGTTTGTGACGTTGCAATGTTTTATCTAGCTGAGAAATAAATAAACTGCGATTCGCAAGACCAGTCAGATTATCATGATGGGCATCATGAAATAATTGGCGCTCAATTTTTTTTCGTTCTTCAATTTGTAGCTGCAAGTGAATATTGGCTTGTTGTAGCTCAGCCGTTTTCTCTTTAACTCTTTGCTCTAATTGATTATCAGCTAACTGTTTAACAACGACATTTGAAATTTGTTCTGATACAAATGAAATGAGCTCGATATCGGACTGTTTATAGTGGTATTCGCTATTAAATGCTTGGCATGCAAGTACACCGATTACTTGTTGCCTGTGATAAAGCGGCACACCTACCCAAGACGTTGGTAAAGGTGAACTATTAAACTTTGCCGGTAATTCGATATTCCCCTTTGCTACTTCGTTTAAGATCCGGTTTTGATCAAACAACTCGGTGGTACCTGATCGGATAACAAACTCTGTTAACCCTTTTGAAAAAGTGCGCGGTTGATAATCAACAGACATTTCATCCACGGCATACGGACAGCTAATCATATTTTCGCTGTGATCATACAGCGCAATGAAAAGGTTTTTTGCAAATACTTCCTCATCAATAATACTATGAACTAGTTTAAAAAAATCTTGGTTATTCAGACTTTTAGTTGCGAGTTTAGAAATCGCGTACAAAATATTTTGTTTGCGAATGGTTTCTTGATTTCGTGCTACTTCCAAGCGTAACTGCTCTGTACGATCTAAGACTTGTTGTGCCATATATTGGCGTTTTTTAACGCGCTCAACTGCGGTACTAAAATAAAAGGCAACGGTTTCAAATAAGGCAATTTGGCTGTCATTAAATGGTTGATGCACGTCATAGCTTTGAGTTGCCATCACCCCTATTACTTGCCCATCGTGATGAATGGGCACTCCCAGCCAATATTCACAAGGCGTGCCCATTACTCGGCAAATACCTTTTATTTCACATTCGGCAATTTGTTGTTTGTTAAACAACTTAGCTACACCTGTTTTAAATACAAGTCCAGTTAGCGAGTTATCTAACATACCTGTTTGTTGCGCTTGAATAGGAAGATCAATGCCATCAACTTCATCAACAAAGTAGGTTAATTCTAGCTCACCAATATCGGGGTTGAACAAAACGACATAAAAGTTGCGACAGGGAAGACTGCTCTCGAGAATTTGTTGAATTGCAGGATAAAGTAGGGTGAGCTCGGATACTTTGCTCGCTTGCTCAGACAGCTGTAACAAAGCCGTTTGTGTTTGCAAAGACGTTTGGTATTTTTTCACTAAGTGTTTTAGGCGCTTAATTTTTCTTTGATCTTGGCCGTAATTAGTGTGAGCATCTTCCATTGCAATTTCTTATTATTAGTTATTGTGTAACTGGTGTCAGCTAATAATGCTAAAGCTAACTTTGGTTATTTTTTAACCTTTATTTTTTCATCTTTCAATGTAAATAGCAATCTTGTTGTTGATTTAGGTAAACTTGCAAGTTGCTGAAATATATAATTTAATTTTTGGTTTTATATTCCTTTTTTATCTAACAAACAAGATTATTGTTATATCAGTTAGCACCACTAAAAAAGCCGCTCAATGAAGCGGCTTTTTAAAGTGAAATAAGACTAGTTGCCTTTCATCATAAATTCGATAGCATCTTTAATTTCTTCATCAGAACAGTTCATACATGTACCGCGTGGTGGCATTGCATTAAAACCATTGATTGCATGATCCATTAAAACATCCATACCTTTAGCTAAACGTGTGTCCCAGTCAGCTTTAGTTTTTGGTGCACCTAGAGCGCCGGTACCGTGACAACCGAAACAACTTGCTTGATACACTTGTTGTCCTGTGCGAGGGCCGGTTGGTTCAGCAACAACTGGTTCCGCACCTGCTAAATAAACAGTGCCAACTGGTGCGATACGCTTTTTAATCGCTTCTTCAGTTAACGAGTTATCAAAAGGTGCTGCAACTGCAACAGTTGCACTCATCATTAGTAATGCTGCTGTTAATTTTTTCATTTTTTACTTGCTCACAAATTGAGGTGATCAATCACAATAGACGGAAATTAGCACAATTATAACGTCAGATGGCAATTTATAAAATGGTTAGTTATGGCTAATTAGTCTTAAAATATTAAAAAGTTGCGCTAGCGCAACTTTTTCGTCGTAACAAAAGTTAGCTCATTTTAATCAGTTTTGCGATTGCCTTTTCAATGCCACCGGCTGCTTCACTAATATTTTTTGCAAGCATATAGGCCGGAGTGCTAATTACTTTTGCTTTCTCATCTATCACAATATCAGCGACATCACAGTTTTGATGAGTTGCCCCAAGAATTGTCACTGCAGCAGCAGTGTCTTCATCGTTACCTATGGTTGCTAGCGTGCCTTTTGCATATATTTGTGGAATAAGTGCTGGCGCAATACAAATATAAGCCGCAGGTTTTTGTGCATCAGCAAAAGCGCGGCAAGCATTTGCAACATCCTCATTTATATCGCACTCTGCTCCTTTAAAAGCAAAATCACATAAATTTTTTGCTGCACCGAAACCACCAGGCAATGCCAGTGCATCAAAGTCTTGCACATTAAGTTCATTCAGATCTCTGATATCGCCACGAGCAATGCGTGCTGCTTCAATAAGTACATTGCGCTGTTCTGACATTTCTTCACCTGTTATGTGATTCACAACATGATGTTGACTTATATTCGGAGCAAAGCATTGGTAACTAGCACCATTTAATTCAATATGCAGCAGCGTGAGTACCGCTTCATGTATTTCAGCGCCATCAAAAACACCACATCCACTTAAAATTACGGCTACTTTTTTCATTCTTTAATTAGCTCCTAATCAATAATTCTATCGTTGCTATATTCTAGCTATAAAGAAACGATGTAAATAAAAAAAAATTATAAAAAGATCGCTAGGATCTTTGATCTTTTATTGGTAGAGTAACTGCCCTGCTAGAAATTAGGATGTTCCTTTCTAAGTTTTAAGGATTAAAAGTTTAGCAGTTTCCACATCTTGGGAAATTAATAATAATAACAATAAGCTAGCATTTTAGCCTTGTTAACCATTTAATAAATAAGAAATTTTTTAGATTCCTTCTTTGTCTATGCAAAGTCTAGGAAGGCACCGTTACATCTTTACTAACAAACTTATCCACAACTTACCCCCCGCTTTTACTGTTTGATAATTAACCTTTCAGTTGATTGTTTACACAGAAAGTGTATTTCTCTTGCTTTATAGAGCTGAATTCTCGTTTTCTTATCGGGGATATGGCATGCTATCGGCAATTTATTATCAAATCGTTTTAAGGCGAGTGTTTATGGCTCAGGTACCTGAAAATCCGTTAATCTTGGTTGATGGTTCATCATATTTATTCCGTGCTTATCATGCTCCACCACATTTAACCAATTCAAAAGGTGAAGCTACAGGCGCTATTTATGGTGTCATTAATATGCTTAAAAGCCTTGTTAAGCAGTATTCACCAAGTCATATGGTAGTGATTTTTGATGCAAAAGGGCCAACTTTCCGCAATGAAATGTACTCTGAGTACAAAGCGAATCGCCCACCGATGCCTGACGATCTGCGTACTCAAATAGAACCAATTCATAATATTATTCGAGCAATGGGATTACCGCTAATTAGTATTCCTGGTGTAGAAGCTGATGATGTTATTGGTACGCTTGCAAAGCAGGCATCTGAACAAAAACGTCATGTGCTTATCAGCACAGGCGATAAAGATATGGCGCAGTTAGTTGATGACCATGTCACACTGATCAATACCATGACAAACACCATTTTAGATCCTGAAGGAGTCGTGGAAAAATTTGGCATTGGTCCAGAACTTATTATCGACTTTTTAGCGTTAATGGGAGATAAGGTTGATAACATCCCGGGTGTACCAGGCGTTGGTGAGAAAACCGCGCTGGCGATGCTGCAGGGCTTAGGTTCGATTGATAGCCTCTATAATAATTTAGATAAGATCGCAGAACTTGGTTTCCGTGGTTCTAAAACGATGTCTAAGAAGCTTGAAGATAACAAAGAGCAGCTTTTGCTTTCTTATGAGCTTGCGACAATCAAATTGGATGTTGAAGTTGAACAAGATCTTGAATCATTTCAGGTAGCAGAAGCGAATACTGACGAGTTAATTAAACTATACGGTGAATGTGAGTTTAAACGTTGGTTGAGTGAGTTACTTGATGGTAATACCGCGCCTGCCGCAGAAGTCGAAGCTGTGGCTCAAGCAAAGAAAATTGATGCGACTTATGAAACCATTTTAACTGAAGCACAACTTGATAGCTGGATTTCAAAGTTAGAAAAAGCTGAGTTATTCGCGTTCGATACTGAAACCACCAGTTTAGATTATATGCAAGCTGATTTAGTGGGCATGAGCTTTGCCGTTACAGAAGGCGAAGCGGCTTATTTACCATTAAAGCACGATTATTTGGGTGCACCAGTACAACTGGATTTTGATTTAGTATTTAATAAGTTGGGTCCGATCTTAGCCGATCATAACAAAGCAAAAGTAGGCCAAAACTTAAAATACGATAAAAGTGTATTAGCGCGCGCTGGCATTGAATTAAACGGTATTCGCTTCGATACTATGCTGGAATCATACGTACTAAATAGTGTTGGTACGCGTCATGATATGGACTCACTAGCACTAAAATATTTAGGTCATAAAAATATTAGCTTCGAAGAGATCGCTGGTAAAGGTAAAGCGCAGTTGACGTTTAACCAAATTGAGTTAGAAAAAGCAGCCCCATATGCGGCTGAAGATGCGGATATTACGCTGCGTTTACATAATACGCTGTGGCCAATGTTAGAAAAAGAGTCTGACTTGGTTAAGGTATTTAATACCATAGAGTTACCGCTGGTAAGTGTATTATCAAATATCGAACGCACGGGTGTTCATATTGATAGCCAAATGCTTGCAGAGCAAAGTGTTGAAATTGCTGCGCGTCTCGAAGAGTTGGAGAAAGAGGCTTACGAAATTGCAGGTGAGGAATTTAATTTAAGTTCTACTAAGCAACTTCAGGGGATTCTATTCGAAAAACTGGGTTTGCCAGTGTTAAAGAAAACACCGAAAGGGGCACCATCGACTGCTGAAGAAGTACTGCAAGAGTTAGCACATGATTACCCGCTTCCTAAGTTGATTATTGAGCACCGTGGTTTAGCAAAACTTAAGTCCACTTATACTGATAAATTACCAAAGATGGTTGATGAACTTACACAGCGTGTCCACACTTCTTATCATCAAGCGGTTACTGCGACGGGACGTTTAAGCTCTAGTGATCCTAATTTACAGAACATTCCAATTCGGAATGAAGCAGGTCGCCGAATTAGACAGGCATTTGTTGCAGCACCTGGTAAGTTAATTATGGCTGCCGATTACAGTCAAATTGAGCTGCGTATTATGGCACATTTATCTCAAGATAAAGGGTTACTCAGTGCATTTGCGGAGGGCAAAGATGTTCACAGTGCAACCGCTGCGGAAGTATTTGGTGTCCCCCTTGAAACAGTAACATCAGACATGCGACGCAAAGCAAAAGCGGTAAACTTTGGCTTAATTTATGGCATGAGTGCATTTGGTCTGTCGCGTCAGTTAGATATTCCTCGTAATGAAGCGCAACATTATATGGATACTTATTTTGAACGCTTCCCTGGTGTACTTGAGTATATGGAACGTACGCGTGAAGATGCTGCTGAAAAAGGTTATGTCAGTACCTTATTTGGTCGTCGTTTGTATCTACCTGATATCAATGCACGTAATGGTGCTCGCCGAAAAGCTGCAGAACGTGCTGCGATTAACGCGCCTATGCAAGGTACAGCGGCTGATATCATTAAGCGTGCAATGATCAATGTTTCTGGTTGGTTGAAAACGCAATCGTCAGATGATATTGAAATGATTATGCAGGTTCACGATGAACTCGTGTTTGAGATCAAGGCTGAGAAAGTAAGCGAGTTTAGCGAGAAGATATGTGCCTTAATGAGTGAAGCCGCTGAACTAGATGTACCACTATTAGTTGAGGCTGACTCAGGGGATAACTGGGAACAAGCACATTAAACTTTAACGTTTTAATATGATATTTAAATAGCCAACAATCTTTGTTGGCTATTTTTTTATATTAAATTTAGGTTTGCTTGATTTTAATGCAGTTCGTTACATTTCTTTGCATTTTGGCGCGATATAGCTTTATTTTGCGAATCTGCTTTGCTAAAGTGCGCGCCGTCCTATAAGGACATCCTGTTGATGATGTATCTCTTACGGGGTACAGCGTTTTAATAGCTTCTCCCCAGATTGCTATACCCGGTTGGTTTATGCCAACCGGTTTTTTCTAACCTTCTTTTATGACGTGGTTTCGTCATCTTCTTGTTCAGGCGCTACAGCTTCAACTTCACCTAAGTACCAAACATCCAGAGTTTTTGCGAGTTCTGGTAAACCAATGCCTTTAAGAGATGAGAATGCATGAACCGTTATTTTGTCACTTAACTCTTTTAGCTCACGACGAACTTTGAGTACTTCACTTTTGCGTTTTCCTTGCTTTAGTTTGTCCGCTTTAGTTAGCAGAGCAAGAATTTCTAAATCGCTGTCTACGGCCCAATTGATAAGGTCCATATCTAACTCTTTTAATGGATGACGGATATCCATTAAAACCACAATACCTTTCAGGCTTTCGCGTTTTTGCAGGTACTCGCCAAGAGATTTCTGCCACTTCTTTTTCATTTCTAGTGGCACTTTAGCAAAGCCGTAACCTGGAAGATCGATTAAACGCATATTCTCACCTAGTGAGAATGTATTAATCAATTGAGTACGACCAGGTGTTTTACTGGTACGTGCTAATTTTTGATCGGTTAACGCGTTTAAGGCGCTTGATTTACCTGCATTAGAACGGCCTGCAAATGCCACTTCAACACCCGTATCAGCAGGCAGTTTAGTGATATCTGGTGCACTTGTAATAAAGCTCGCTTTTGAATATTGAACCCGTGACTTTAGCAAGGTTAGCTCCTTAAAACGCTGTTAAGATTAAAGGCTAATCCCAATCGAGGGGATTTTTTGCTAGATTGCCTTTAACAAATCTTTTCTTTCTGGGCGCTTATTTTATACTAACAAGAGCTAAATAAGTAATGCTTTGTCTTTTTTAATGGGCATATTTAACCTTGAGAAAGATCAAAGAAAAGCGCCTTTCGGGAGTTTTTTAATAAAAACCCCTATATTTTATATGTTTTATAAAGGCATAAGACGTGCCAGATAAAATTTAATCGTGTAGAATATGGCTACTTTAGCTGGTATTCATTCCTGCTTGTCAGGTTTTAATAGGGTCGAAACAGAGAAATAGCATGAAAAAAATAGCTTTATCTTTAATGATGGTTGCTGGTGCGTTCAGCGTTAATCAAGCTGCTGCTTTTGAAGGCGATATAGAAGCTGGAAAAACGAAAGCTGCGACATGTGTTGCTTGTCACGGTGTAGATGGAAACAAACCACTTCCTAATCACCCTAAACTTGCAGGTCAGCACGCTCAATACTTATTCAAGCAATTAAAAGAATTTAAATTAGGCATGACTTCAGGTGGTGCTGAGGGTCGTATGGATCCGGTTATGAGTGGCATGGCGATGCCTTTATCTGAGCAAGATATGCGTGATATCTCAGCTTATTTTGCAAGCTTAAATATGGAAGCAGGCACAACACCAGAAGACGTAGTTGCTGAAGGCGGTAAACTTTACAAGGCAGGTGATGCTGAGCGTGGAATTCCGGCATGTGCAGCATGTCACGGTCCTCGCGGTAACGGTACGTCATTAGCGGGTTTCCCTAAAGTATCTTTCCAGAATGCTGATTATGTGAAAGCGCAGCTTGAAAAATTCCGCTCTGGTGAGCGCAATAATGATCTTAATGGCATGATGCGTGATCTTGCTAAAAAGTTAACAGATAAAGACATTGAGTTACTTTCTAAGTATGTATCAGGTCTTCACTAATCACATTAATTTAAAAATGTGTTGAAAAAGCAGCTTAGGCTGCTTTTTTTATATCTTGAGTTGTGGGATATATCTCACATTTGGTGTGAGAAAGTGGCTTATGTTAACTGTAAGTTAATTCGCTATTTTGTTTCTATATTATACTTAAGTATATGTTTTTTATTGTTAACAGTATTTTCAAAGAAAACTTTTTTTATTTATTTTCGTTAAATTAGTTGTAACAAATTTATTAACAAGTAAATTATTCACCTGTCGCAAGGGACAAAAAAATAATATGGAAAGCAGTAAAATACGGAAGTGCAGCGACAATTATGTGCGTAGGGGAAAGTAACCACTGGTTACATAATGGAATGCTAAGAAAGCGTTAGGAAGACCGAAAATAAAAAAAGCACGGAAGATAATAATAAAAATACGGATAGTAAAATAATAATAAAATTAGACTTGTTGGTTAAGACAGTCGAAGGGAGAAGTGTCATAGACACTCAGATTAGTAGGCGACAGAGATTTTCTGTCGCCTTTTTATTTGCTTTGAAAAAATTGCTACCATACGCTAAATCAATTTTAGACCGTACTCATGCTAGAACCTTGCCCTTTATGCCATCACCCTGATGTTTCGCTCTTTAGTCAAGATAAACGACGTGCTTACTTTCAATGTAACCATTGCCGACTTGTATTCGTTGCTCGTAGTCAGATGATCTCTTTAACCGAAGAAAAGAAAATCTATGATAGTCACCAAAATGATGTAAATGATATTGGCTATCAACAGTTTTTAAGTAGAGCACTTAATCCATTATTAGCAGTATTAGAAAAGCCGAGTGATGGTTTAGATTTCGGTTGTGGACCAGGGCCTGCACTTGCCAAAATGTTGGATGAAAAGGGTCACTCAACAGCGCTATACGATATTTTTTATTACCCTAATAAGGAAGTGTTGAGTAAGCAATATGACTTTGTCACGTGTACAGAAGTGATAGAGCATTTGGCAAAACCTGATGAAATTTGGGCGCAATTAGTGAGCTTACTTAAACCTAGCGGCGTATTGGTGGTGATGACAAAGCTTGTTATTAACCAAGAAAGATTTAAAAATTGGCATTACAAAAATGATATTACCCATATTAACTTTTTCTCGCCAGAAACCTTTCGTTATTTAGCAAAGCAGAATGGCTTATCACTGACATTTCATGGGGATGACGTGATGCTATTTAAAAAGTCAGCAATAGTGTAAAATACGCTTAGTTTTGTAAAAATTTTAGATTTAATTATGACCAGAAAGAAAAAGTCACGCAAAATCGGCACAGGCGGTAATGGTAGCTTCCGTTTGAGCAAAGAGAAACTTGCCGAATTACGCGCGTTAAAAGAGCAGCGTGTTAAAAAGCGTACTGGTAATAAAGCGGGTACGCGCAATGCACAAGATGCGCTCAACGAGCAGCAAAGCTCAGGTAAGCAACGCAAAGACACGCGCTTAGGCAGTAAAAAGCCTATAAGCCTAGTACCTGAAGTTGCGAGTACTGAGCAACAGCCTGAATTTAAGCGTCATTTAAAGCCTCAAGTAGAGTTACGTAAAGTAAATGAACCTGAATTGTCGCCAGAGCAAGAACTTGAGCAAATTGAAAATGATCAAAAACTGATGTCATTGCTTGAGCGTCAGAATGCAGGTGAAGTACTTGTTGGTAAAGATGCAAAATACTTAAACGCTAAAGTAGCGCGTCACCAAGCCTTGTGTGATTTACTGGGTATTGAAGACGAAGATGAGTTTGATGATGAAGATATGTTAGATCAATTCATGTCAAACGACCTTGCTGATGAATGGCTTAACGACGATGATGAGGAGGATTTAAAATAGTGGAACCGCTATGGGTGATTGCCATTATCCTTGCTGTGGCGATTGTAGCTGGCCTTGCTTTTTACGCTGGTAAGTTGTTATTTCAATTGAAAGTACAAAAAGAAAAGCAGCAAGCTCAATTAGAAAAGTTAAAAGCTAAGGCACTTGAACGTAACGCAAAAATTGCTGATAGCATTAATTTAATTGCGCGTGCGATGAAAGAAAAACAGTGTGAATATTCAGAAGGGTGTCTACGCATTTGGGTATTGATGTCGCAATATCAATTCTCAGAAACGGTTGATCTTGAAACTGAATATGAGCATGTATTTAAAATGTATGATGTGGTAAAAGAAATGCCTACTCATGATGCCCGCAAAAAATACAGCAAGAAAGAAATCTTTAAAATGGATAGTAAGCGTTGGCGCACTGAACAAGAGCTCGAAGAGGGCATTCTTGCTGAAGCTGCAAAACTGGAAGCTTACTTCCCCGCAGATCCAAAAACAAAACATGTTTTTGCTGGGTAACGGTCCCGTTTTTTAAATCTAATAAAGCCAGCACTCGCTGGCTTTATTGTTTTGGATCAAAACCTGATTTTACTTACTTTTGTACACTTGCTAAACCTTAATCGTGTTAGGTCTAAGTCGTGCAAAATTTCGTCGAATGGGATAATTCCCTTATAAAAAAATACAATGTGTCAGGTCCTCGTTATACTTCCTATCCAACGGCGTTGTCGTTTGAGTCTGGCTTTTCTGTTGATTCGGTAACACAGGCGATTGCCAAAAGCGATAATACGCGCTTGTCGCTGTATATTCATGTACCGTTTTGTCACCAGCTTTGCTATTACTGCGGCTGTAATAAAATAATTACTCGCCACCAACATAAAGCAGATGTCTATTTAGACTTTTTAGAGCAAGAAGCAAAGGCACAAGCGGCGCTTTATAAAGATTATAAAATTGAGCAGTTACATTTAGGTGGGGGTACTCCAACCTTTTTAACAAAGGAACAAATGAGCCGTTTAATGGCGATTGTTCAAACGCATTTCAACTTTTCAGATTCAGTGCAATCAAGCATTGAAATTGATCCTCGTTCTTTACCTGATGATATGCTTGGCCACTTACGCTCGCTTGGATTTAATCGAGTATCTTTTGGCATTCAAGACTTTAATGATGACGTGCAAAAAGCGGTAAATCGTGAACAATGTGCAGATAACGTTGCAAACCTTGTGAGTGAAGCGCGTGCCCTCGGTTTTTCATCGGTCAATGCGGATATGATTTATGGGCTTCCATTGCAAACACCTGAGAGCTTTAAAGAGAGCATGGCGCGATTAATTGCACTCTCGCCTGATCGTGTATCGGTATTTAACTATGCTCATTTACCGGATCGCTTTGCTGCACAACGTAAAATTAAAGACGAGCAATTACCAAGTCCAGATCAAAAGCTATCGATGTTTAAAAACACCTTGGCGCAAATGATGGAAGCTGGATACGTAAATATCGGTATGGATCATTTCGCTAAAAGCACTGATTCGCTCGCGATTGCACAGCAAAAAGGTAAGTTACACCGTAACTTCCAGGGTTATACAACCCATGGCGACTGTGACTTATTAGGGTTAGGAGCATCCTCTATTTCACAAGTAGGTGATAGTATCTTCCAAAATCCAAAAGATTTGAAAGACTATTATCAAACCGTTGAAGCATCAGGTGTGCCAGTTGTTAAGGGGCTTACTTTAACCAAGGATGATAAAATTCGCGCCTTTGTTATTAAAGAAATTATTTGCCACTTTAAGCTAAATTTTGCTGATGTTGAGCATAAGTTTGCAATTAACTTTGCAGATTATTTTGCTGATGAGCTCGGTGGACTTACGTGTTTTTCTGAAGATGGCATGGTCTCATTAAATGAAGAAGCACTTATTGTTGAGAACAAAGGGCGCTTGTTTATTCGTAATATATGCATGACTTTTGATGCATATTTAAAACAGCAAGCAAAACTAACACGCTTTTCTCGTGTGATTTAATAGATTAACCAATAAAGAAGTCTTGGTCGCCAGAGCATATTGCAAAGCGGCCATTTTTTTCACTCGCGATTTCAGCCCATTGATAAAATACATTGCGAGTCACTTTTGCCAAAACGCCATGGTGCAGTTGTAAATATGGCACATCATTATGCAGCTCCAGTAAGTGGTTACTACCCAGAATATACTTTCGCTCTAGATTATCACTGCAAATAATATAGCCTTCTTTTTCATACCAATGGGAAATTAAAAAAGGCGCATCTTCAACGGAGATGCGCATTTTTTCAATGGGGGTTTTTAAATAGTATTGGTTGTTTTCTTTGGTAAGTACCTGAGCAAATAATTTAACCATATTAATACGGTCGATTTTTGAACCGTTAAAATACCAATCGCCGTTTGCTTTGATCTTTATATCGATTTCGCCACAGCTAGTTGGTTGCCATGATTCAAATGGCGCAACGATTGTTTCTATTTGCTTTGTTAATTCAGATAAATCCATAGAATAACAAAAACCCTGTTTGATAAGTGCTATTGGGTGAAATGAAGTACAAAAGTGACGGGCACTGCGCGCGCAATATTTGGCAAGCCGGCTACTTTTTGTAATGCAGCAACACCAGTATCTAAATTAAAATCACTCGCGTTGATAATAATAGGTGACATTGCTGTTACTAATAATGAGTTTTTATTGGTACGTGCCGCAAATACATCTATAGCGAGTTCTTTTTTAATGCCGTTTAACGATAAGGTTGCAGGCACAGAAAATACATTACTATTGCCATCAGTAAGCTGCGCTAACTCTTTGCTTACTTTCGCTGTGAGTTTCAGTGTTGGAAATACTTTGGTATTGAATAACATGCTTTGCATGCGTTCATTACGAATTGGAATATTAGTTTCAACTGAGGTTAAATCAATTTCTACTGAAAAATTGCCATCATCAGCGATTTGACCTGACAATGTTTTAAAATGATGCACTTCGCCGATTGTGTCTTTTTTAATAGAAACAAAGCTGACTTTTGAGCTGTTGTTATGAAGTTGCCAATCAGCAGTAGCATTAAAGCAGGCCGCTAATATCGCTAAGCTAGCGAGTTGTTTAAGCATAACGCATACCTTCTAGGGTAATAAATTCAATTGCTACATAATAATAGCAACAATTCTACGCTATAAAAAACCATTATCGATCAGCGAGTTTAGCAAGTCTTTCTAGCTTTTCTTTAAGTGAATCGGGGGCGTGTTCAGCAACTTCCAGTAACGATTGTTGCGCACTTTTAGTTAAACGTTTTTTCTCAGAGTTAGGGGTTTGCTGAGTTGCTTGTTGGCTTTTTGCATTTCTTGGCGAAGTTTGAATTTTTATTTGGCAAAGTTCAGGCAAACCCAAGCGGCGAAAATCACTGAGTATACTCATCTTCATATAGTTTAAACGCATTGCAACAGCTGCTGACTGAGCATTAAGCACCAATGTGCCATCTTGATAATTTGCAATGGCGCACTTAGCTAACATATTAGCATCAAGAATTTGCTCTAGCAGTTTTTGAAGTTGCTTATTCTCTTGATTCTTATTTGAAAACTGTTGTAGCCGATTAGGAAGGTTGGTGAGGACATCCCCAAGTGGTTTAGGTGCGAACCTGTTTTTAGCCATGGTAAAAACCCTCTTTTTTCTTATTGTATTGGCCATCAAAAGTGACAGCAAGTAAAAAGCTGTAAATAAAGCTGAACAAAGGGCAAATTAAACTTGGCTCACTGGGATTAAATGAATAAAATATCGCCCTTGAAATAGACTTAATAGTCTCAATATATAGAAAAATACAGCTGTATCACTCAAGGCTATATTGCTAGTTATCTCAAATAATACTGCTTGCACAGTATGAAGGAGCCATGTTTGGTCGGGTTAACTAGCAATATCGGTGCTCTGCTGATACTGTACGCACAATTAATTTGAAAAGTGGCATGGGTTTTGTCACTAAACTAAGGTTGTAACGGTTTTATCATGATAGCTAACTTACTTACCAAAATATTTGGTAGTCGCAATGATCGAATAATTAAAAATTTACGAAAAACGGTCGCGCAAATTAATGGATTAGAACAACAGTACGAAGCGCTTTCGGATGAAGAGCTAAAAGCAATGACTGCTGAATTTCGTGAGCGTTATGATAATGGTGAAACCTTAGACTCTTTCCTTGCCGAAGCATTTGCGGTTGTTCGTGAAGCTTCTAAGCGTGTTTATGGCATGCGTCATTTCGATGTGCAGCTTATCGGTGGTATGGTTTTACACCAAGGTAAAATCTCAGAAATGCGTACAGGTGAAGGTAAAACCCTAACTGCAACCTTACCTGCCTATTTACATGGCTTAACAGGTAAAGGTGTTCATGTTATTACCGTGAATGATTACCTAGCAAAACGTGATGCTGAAACAAACCGCGAATTGTTTGAGTTCTTAGGTTTGACTGTTGGCTGCAACGTGCCAGGCATGATGCCACAACAGAAAAAAGCAGCATATGAAGCCGACATTACTTACGGTACAAATAACGAGTTTGGTTTTGACTACCTGCGCGATAATATGGCATTTACGCCAGATGAGCGTGTTCAACGTCCTTTATATTACGCAGTAGTCGATGAGGTTGACTCAATCTTAATCGATGAAGCGCGTACACCATTAATTATTTCTGGTCCTGCGGAAGATAGTTCTGAGCTTTACCAACAAATTGACAAAATGGTACCGCAGCTTGAACAGCAAGAAAAAGAAGATGAAGAAGGTGTTGAAGGTGATGGCGATTTCACAATTGATGAAAAAGCTAAGCAGGTTCACCTTACCGAGCGTGGTCAAGTTCGTGTTGAAGAAATCTTAGCAGAGCTAGGCTTAATTGAAGACGGTGATTCGCTTTATTCTGCAAATAACATCACCCTTCTAAGCCACGTTTATGCAGCACTTCGTGCTCACAAACTTTATCAAAAAGACGTAGACTACGTTGTTAAAGATGGTGAAGTAATCATTGTAGATGAGCATACAGGCCGTACAATGGAAGGTCGTCGTTGGTCTGAAGGTTTGCACCAAGCTGTAGAAGCAAAAGAAGGTGTAAATATTCAAAACGAAAACCAAACACTTGCTTCTATTACTTTCCAGAATTACTTCCGTCTTTACGATGTGCTTGCTGGTATGACAGGTACTGCCGATACGGAAGCATTTGAATTCCAGTCAATCTACGGTTTAGAGACAGTTGTTATTCCAACTAACAAACCGATGATCCGTGATGATCGTGCCGATTTGGTTTATTTAACGCAAGAAGAAAAGTACGAAGCAATCTTAGCGGATATTCGCGATTGCCAAGAGCGTGGTCAGCCAGTACTTGTTGGTACTATCTCGATTGAAAGTTCAGAATACTTATCGCAGTTTTTACGTAAAGAAAAAATTAAGCACAATGTACTTAATGCGAAATTCCACCAACAAGAAGCGGAGATTGTTGCAAACGCGGGTCTTGCGGGGGCAGTAACAATTGCAACTAACATGGCTGGTCGTGGTACTGATATCGTGTTAGGCGGTAACTGGAAGATCGAAGCTGAAAAGCTTGAAAACCCAACAGATGAGCAAATCGCAAAGCTTAAAGAAGAATGGCAAAAACGTCATGATGCAGTATTAGAAGCCGGTGGTTTACACATTATTGCGACTGAGCGTCATGAATCTCGTCGTATCGATAACCAGTTACGTGGTCGTTCTGGTCGTCAAGGTGATGCGGGTTCGAGCCGTTTCTATCTTTCAATGGAAGATGCACTGATGCGCATTTTCGCTGGCGAACGCATGATGAACATGATGCGTAAACTCGGTATGCAACGTGGTGAGGCAATTGAGCACCCGTGGGTAAACCGTGCAATTGAAAATGCTCAACGTAAAGTTGAAGCGCGTAACTTTGATATTCGTAAGCAGCTACTTGAGTACGATGATGTAGCAAACGATCAGCGTCGTGTAGTTTATACGCAGCGTAATGAGCTATTAGAAGAAGGTGATATTTCTGAAACAATCACTGCAATTCGCTCAGATGTTCTAAACGGCATTATCGACCAATATATCCCACCACAATCACTTGCTGATATGTGGGATGTCGCAGGTCTTGAAGAGCGTTTACGTGCCGATTTCCTAGTTGAAATGCCAATCCAGCAATGGCTTGATGAAGACAATAAACTTTACGAAGAAAAGCTTCGTGAGCGTATTGAAGAAGGTGTTACTGCGGCTTACAAACATAAAGAAGACCAAGTGGGTGCAGATGTGCTGCGTCACTTTGAAAAAGCGATTATGTTACAAACACTTGACCAACATTGGAAAGATCACCTTGCAGCGATGGATCACTTACGTCAAGGTATTGGTCTACGCGGTTATGCGCAGAAGAATCCAAAGCAAGAGTACAAGCGTGAATCATTCGAGCTGTTTTCTGATATGTTAGAAGCACTTAAAGTGGAAGTGGTTAGCATTCTTGCAAAAGTACAAGTACGTGCTGAAGAAGATGTTGAAGCGGTTGAAGAGCGTCGTCGTCAACAAGCTGAAAATACACCTAAGCAATATCAACATGAAGAAGCCGAGCATGTAGGTGGTGAAACACCAGAAGGTGCAGCGGTTACTGTGCGCAACGATGCAAAAGTTGGGCGCAATGAACCATGTCCATGTGGCTCAGGTAAAAAATATAAGCAATGTCACGGTAAACTTTCTTAATAGTGAGCCGTACAAAGAAAAGCGACACAGAGTGTCGCTTTTTTTATGATTTGAAGTGAGTGGAAAATGAAAAAACAAGTACATGTTGCAGTGGGTGTAATTAAAAAAGATGACTTAATTTTTATTGCTAAACGTCACGAGTTACAACATCAAGGCGGAAAATGGGAATTCCCAGGCGGTAAAGTGGAAGCAGGTGAAACAGTGACGCAAGCACTGGCAAGAGAATTAAACGAAGAAATCGGCATTGACGTAAAATCTTCAACGCCATTTTTAGAAATTCATCATGATTACCCAGATAAATCAGTGCATCTAGATATTCACTTAGTTGAGGCGTTTGATGGAGAAGCGAGGCATCTTGAAGGGCAAGATCATAAATGGGTGGCCATTAGTGATTTAAATAATTACGAATTCCCAGCTGCCAATGTAGTGATTATCGAAAAGCTGCAATCAAACTAGTCCCCAACTTGGTAGCAAAGCATCTACGACTTCGCTACCAACCTGCATTTTATCTACAGATCTTCTCTATTTACCTCGAATTATTGTTTCCTGTTCAGAAAAAGCGCTATGTTAGCTATAACCAGAACAACAGGATAATAATAATGAAATGGCTTAAACCCTCTCTACTGATTATCAGTTTGGCAATACCATCAATCGCCAGTGCATACGATCGCATTACAGGTGAAATGTTTGCCAGTCGCTCAGAAGTCTTTGCTGAAAATGGCATGGCTGCAACGTCACAACCGCTAGCAACGCAAGTTGCGCTCGATATTTTAAAAAAAGGTGGCAGTGCTGTAGATGCCGCGATTGCTGCAAATGCAGTATTGGGGTTAGTTGAGCCTACAGGTTGTGGTATTGGCGGTGATTTATATGCCATTGTGTGGCAACAAAAAGATCAAAAATTGCACGGACTTAACGCATCGGGGCGTTCGCCAGCATCGTTAACGCTTGATATGCTTAAAGCGCAAGGCAACAAAATCCCCAGTTATGGCCCTTTACCGGTTTCAGTGCCTGGTGCGGTTGACGGTTGGTTTGAATTGCACGACAAATTTGGCAAATTACCAATGACAGAGTTATTAGCCCCTGCAATTCACTATGCTGAAAATGGTTTTCCAGTATCAGAACTAATTGCTTATTACCTTGATAAAAGTGTGTCTGTACGTGGAAAGTACCCGGGCTTTAAAGAAGTATTTATGCCAAATGGCCATATGCCAAAAAAAGGTGAAATCTTTAAAAACCCTGCGCTTGGGCAAACTTACCGCAAAATAGCCAAAGGCGGTCGTGATGCATTTTATAAAGGTGATATTGCAAAAGAAATCGACCGTTATATGAAAGCTAATGGTGGTTATTTGAGTTACGACGATTTAGCGTCACATAAAAGTAACTGGGTAGAGCCAGTAAGCACTAACTATCGCGGTTATGATTTATGGGAGTTGCCACCGAATGGCCAAGGCATTGCTGCACTACAAATTTTAAACATTCTTGAGGACTATGATATTGCAAGTATGGGCTTTGATAGCCCTGAATATATTCACACTTTTGTTGAAGCGAAAAAATTAGCTTTTGCTGATCGCGCTAAATACTACGCTGACTCATCATTCAATGACATTCCAGTAAAACAATTAATTAGTAAAGAATACGCTGCAAAGCGTCGCAAGCTTATTGATGCAAATAAAGCGAGCAAGCAAGTGGATGCTGGGCCAGTTGAAGGCGATACCATTTATTTAACCACTGCTGATAAAGATGGCAACATGGTATCACTTATTCAAAGTAACTATCGCGGTATGGGTTCTGGCATGACGCCAGAAAAGTTAGGGTTTGTGTTGCAAAATCGTGGCGAGCTATTTGCCCTTGAAGAAGGCCACTTCAACGTTTATGCACCGAAGAAACGACCTTTTCATACTATTATTCCTGCCTTTGTCACCAAAGATGGCAAACCTTATATCAGCTTTGGTGTGATGGGTGGCGCTACACAACCGCAAATGCATGCGCAAATTCTAATTAATATGATTGATTTTGGTATGAATCTGCAAGAAGCAGGTGATGCACCACGCATTTTACATACTGGTTCGTCACAGCCAACCGGTGAAAAAATGACAAATGGCGGCTATGTTAGCTTGGAAGCTGGTTTTTCAGAAAAGACAAAACGTGAGCTGGTGAAAAAAGGGCATACACTTCAACATGCAGTTGGCCCCTACGGTGGTTATCAAGCGATTATGAAGCAGCTCTCAAATGGCGTTTATGTTGGCGCATCAGAGACGCGCAAGGACGGTATGGCTGCAGGCTATTAATAATTTCAACACGTTAGAGGTATTTTGTAATACCTCTAACTTACTGATATTAAATGTTTTCAGATAAAATTAAGGTTTTTTTTAAGTTGTTTTGATAGCGCTGTCATTAAATAGTCATTATGATTCCTAATAACAAAAACTAAAATTAACGCTTTCGTTGCTCTATGGTTAGAAAGCGCATAATTAACAAGTAAAGGAAGTCTTATGTATTTGAGAAAAACCATACTTGCTACAGCTTTATTGGCAACGCCCTTATTTGCTAATGCCAAGCTATCGCAATCTGACATTAAAGAATTTGCAGCACAAGCGGATCTAAAATTTGGTGTCGTTGATAATTTTCATAACAACGATGGCGGTTACATCGGTAAAATCCAACTTAAAAACACTTCAAAAGTTGCACTACCAAAAGGTGAAAGTAACTGGCAGCTGTATTTTCACAGTATTCGTAAAGTAAAAACCTCTGAAGTAAAAGGTATCGCTATTGAGCATGTAAATGGTGACTTGCATCGTTTAGTGCCGACTAAGGCATTTGCTGGTTTAGCCGTTGGTGAAACGTTAGCACTTGAGTATGAAGCAGCAGCTTATATTGTGTCTTATTCAGATGTGATGCCACGTGCGTTTATCTCACTCAATAATAAAGATGCAGAAGTATTTGCTAGTACAGATACTGAAGATTTAAAACAGTTTGTACTGCCAATTGTTGAAGAGCGCCAATTAAAGAAATTTAACACGCCAAAAGATTTAAGTGTGATTGCCGATGCACAAAACCGTCATGCACTTAATATCAAAAATGAAAAATACACGCCAAGCCAAGAAGACGCTTTAAAACGCATTATTCCTAAGCCACTTGATATTGATTTCTCTCGTGGCGAAGTAACGCTTTCGTCAGATTGGGTTGTTAGCTATCAAGGTAGTTTAAAGCAAGAAGTAACAGTACTGCTTGATGATTTATCAAAACTCTATGGCCTTAAGCTCGAGGCAAATGCAAACCATATCTCAGTTGGCAAAAAACCACATTTATCATTAAAAGTAGATAATTCAATTCAAAACGGTGACGCCGAAAGTTATCACTTAGAAATTGATAAAAACAAAATTACGGTTGTTGGCAGTGATAATGCCGGTGTGTTTTATGGTTTGCAGTCATTATTGGCACTTTTCCCAGCAGACGCCAACGGCAGTGTTGAATTACCACGTGTAGAAATTAAAGATTCGCCGCGCTTTAGCTACCGCGGTATGCATTATGACAATGCACGTAACTTCCATGGTAAAGATGCAATGTTTAAGTTGGTTGAGCAAATGGCAAAATATAAGCTCAATACATTACATTGGCATTTTTCTGATGATGAAGGTTGGCGTTTAGAGATCCCATCATTACCTGAGCTTGCAGAAATTGGTGGTGTGCGTTGTTTTGATTTATCTGAAGATTCTTGTTTATTGACTCAGTTAGGTACAGGTCCACATAAAGACGGATCAGGCAATGGTTATCTTACAAAAGATGATTTTGTTGAATTATTAAAATTTGCCGCTGCACGTCATATCAAGATCATTCCTGAGGTAGAGTCGCCAGGTCATGCGCGTGCATCGATTAAAGCAATGGAAGCGCGTTACCGTAAATTGATGAAAGCAGGCGACGAAGTGGGCGCGAAAGCATACTTACTGAGTGACCCTGAAGATAAGTCAGAATACATCACCGTTCAGAATTACACAGATAACTCTATTAATGCGTGTATGGACTCAAGTTATAACTTTATGGAGAAAGTGACGTACGAGCTTCAACAAATGTATCGTGAAGCAGGTGTACGTATAGAAAACCTGCATTTTGGTGGTGATGAAGTTGGCGCCGGTTCTTGGACTAATTCACCTGCGTGTCAAAAAATGTTTGAAGAGGCTGGTAATGGGGTTGCAGGTCCTGCCGATCTTAAGCCCTACTTTACCCAGCGCGTGGCAAAAATGCTTGCGAAACGTGGTATTGCACCAGGTGCATGGGAAGATGGCTTAATGTATGACCGCGTGAATACATTTAACCGTGAAGAATTCCCTAATCCAATATTTACAGCGAATGCTTGGGATAACATTTGGGAGTGGGGGGTTGCTGATCGTGCTTACCGTTTAGCAAATAATGACTATCAAGTTGTTTTATCACATGGTACGCACCTTTATTTTGATCACCCTTACGAAGCACACCCAGAAGAGCGTGGTTACTATTGGGCAACGCGCTTTATCAGTAATGAAAAAGCATTTGGTTATATGCCAGACAACGTATATGCCAATGCTGATTTTACCCGTACTGGTGAAGTTATCAAAAACCTAGAAGACTTAGTTGGCCGTCCATTACCTCAGCTTGAAAAGCCTGAAAACATTTTAGGTATGCAAGGACAGGTATGGTCTGAAACAATTCGTACTGAAGATCAAGTTCTGGCGATGTTATTCCCGCGAGTGTTAGCAGTAGCTGAGCGTTCATGGCATAAAGCGTCTTGGGAAGGTGAAAAACCAAACGCTGAAAAGCGTGCTAAAGATTGGATGACTTTCTCTGCTGCACTAGGTAGCAAGGAGCTTGCAAAACTAGCTAAGTCAGGTGTGAAAGCTAATCTTGATGTCCCTGGTGGTGAAGTCAATAACGGTACTCTAACAACCAGTGTTGCAACAGCTTACTTAGATGTTGAATACAGTGTTGATAAAGGTAAGTCGTGGCAAACATATCAAAAACCAGTTGTTGTGGGTAATGCCCAAGTGTGGTTAAGAAGTTCATTAAATGACCAAGTTAAGAGTCGTATTACTTCGATTAATTAACTAATTGTAATTAAAACTAAAGGGAGCATTTGCTCCCTTTTTGTTCTAATTAATTCAAAATTCAAACTGGCAATATTTATTCAATTGCATTAAAGTAAAATGACAGCGCTATCATTTTATGGCTTAGGGGAAGCGCTAACTTCCATAAATTGCCATTTAAAAAGTGATAAGCGTTAATAATAAAACCAAGAAAATAAACTGATTGCGTTAACTATCTATATAGTATGCGTCTGCATGATGTGACTACTTAACGCAAACGGTATTTTCATAGCGTAAAGCTATGACATAAGATTAACTGCAACAAGAAGAAGTTTATGGAAGCAACAGTGGAAAACGAACAAAATTCCCAGCAAAGCATCATTCTACCAATGGTACTTGCTGGCTCAATGTTTTTTATACTAGGCTGTATTACCTGGTTAAACGGTGCAATCACACCTTTCTTACAACAAATGCTTGAGCTGTCACCGCTGCAAGCTTCATTTATTATTTCATCTTTCTATATTGCAGTAACCATTGCTGGTATTCCATCGGCAATGTTAATTAAGAAAGTAGGCTATAAGAATGGCATGGCAATAGGTTGTGCAATCATGGCAAGTTCTGCGTTGTTATATATTCCGGCAGCGAAATTGCAAATGATTGAAATTTTCTTATTCGCTCAATTGCTCATTGGTGTAGGTCAAACTGTACTACAAACGGCGGTTAACCCTTATGTTGTTAAAATGGGTTCAGAAAAGTCAGCAGCTGTGCGTGTTTGTATTATGGGCTTATTAAACAAGTTTGCTGGTGTTGTTGTTCCTATTGTATTTGCAATGGTAACGGTTGCCGCAGTTGCAGGAGAGGGTGAAGTACTTTCACAAACGCAAAAAGATGTAATGGCAAATAGTTTAGTTGCACCTTATATAGCAATTGCCGGTTTAATCTTCGCGTTTGCTGCATTCGCAAAATTCTCATCATTACCTGATTTAGTATTTGAAGATGAAAACCCAAATGCAAAAGGTGAAGTGCGTGAAGCACTCAGTCATCCTCATTTAGTATTAGGTGTAATTGGTATTGCACTTTATGTAGCAGTAGAAGTAATCGCTGCAGATACCATTGGTTCATACGCACTTGCGATTGGTGTAGCTGATTACTCGATGATGACATCGTACACTATGGCATGCATGCTAGTGGGTTATGCAATTGGTATTGCACTTATCCCTAAATACATGTCACAGCAAAATGCATTGGTCATGTCGGGTATTGCAGGTTTAATTACAGTTGCTGCTGTTGTATTCGGTAGTAACGAATCAACAACTATCTCAAATATACTACTTGTTCCGTTTGGTGGTCCTGAATTACCTGATCCACTCGTGTGTATTGCGCTTTTAGGCTTTGCTAATGCAATGGTATGGCCTGCAATCTGGCCTTTAGCATTAAGTGGTTTAGGTCGACTAACGGGTACTGCATCAGGTTTACTTATTATGGGTATTGCAGGTGGTGCGCTCGGTCCATTACTTATTGGTCTAGGTAATGTAGCAGGTTTAGGTGCACAAGGTGCGTATGCATTAATGGTACCTAGTTATCTGTTTATTATCTTCTACGCAGTGAAAGGTCATAAAATGCGTAGTTGGAAATAATCAAATTTTCATTAGTATTACACTCCCTAAAACGCCAAACATCAGTTTGGCGTTTTTTTATGCGCAAATGTAGCTTTAGTGTTAATTAAAGTGGTGCTTTGAATACTTAATAATCAAACGATCAAAAAAGATCGCTTTTTTATAAAAAAGGGGTTGATCTGATTTTCGATCTGCCTATAATGCGCATCCACCGACACGGAGCACAGCAACAACAAACGCTGAGTTAAGTGGCCGGGAGTCAAACGGAAAGTTACTTTGAAAAATAAATTAATTTTCTAGTTGACTTTAAAAGTGAAGCGGTTAATATGGCGCTCCACTTCGCAGCGAGAGAGGCTGCAGCAAACACCAAGTTGTTTGCACTGTTCTTTAAAAATTTAAGCAATCATCTGTGTGGGCACTCGTACAGATTAAGTTCTAACATACGCTTTTAGCGTAACAAAATTTAGACTTAATTGAACTGAGTGACCAACAGAATAAAGAAATTTATTCAGCACAGTCAATTCGATATCTTTTGATATCAAAATCAGAATTCATTGAGTCGGACTTATGTCCAAAAACACTTTTAATTGAAGAGTTTGATCATGGCTCAGATTGAACGCTGGCGGCAGGCCTAACACATGCAAGTCGAGCGGTAACATTTCTAGCTTGCTAGAAGATGACGAGCGGCGGACGGGTGAGTAATGCTTGGGAACATGCCTTTAGGTGGGGGACAACCATTGGAAACGATGGCTAATACCGCATAATGTCTACGGACCAAAGGGGGCTTCGGCTCTCGCCTTTAGATTGGCCCAAGTGGGATTAGGTAGTTGGTGAGGTAATGGCTCACCAAGCCGACGATCCCTAGCTGGTTTGAGAGGATGATCAGCCACACTGGAACTGAGACACGGTCCAGACTCCTACGGGAGGCAGCAGTGGGGAATATTGCACAATGGGCGCAAGCCTGATGCAGCCATGCCGCGTGTGTGAAGAAGGCCTTCGGGTTGTAAAGCACTTTCAGTTGTGAGGAAAGGTTAGTAGTTAATACCTGCTAGCTGTGACGTTAGCAACAGAAGAAGCACCGGCTAACTCCGTGCCAGCAGCCGCGGTAATACGGAGGGTGCGAGCGTTAATCGGAATTACTGGGCGTAAAGCGTACGCAGGCGGTTTGTTAAGCGAGATGTGAAAGCCCCGGGCTCAACCTGGGAACTGCATTTCGAACTGGCAAACTAGAGTGTGATAGAGGGTGGTAGAATTTCAGGTGTAGCGGTGAAATGCGTAGAGATCTGAAGGAATACCGATGGCGAAGGCAGCCACCTGGGTCAACACTGACGCTCATGTACGAAAGCGTGGGGAGCAAACGGGATTAGATACCCCGGTAGTCCACGCCGTAAACGATGTCTACTAGGAGTTCGGTTTTTCGGAACTGTCTTCCAAAGCTAACGCATTAAGTAGACCGCCTGGGGAGTACGGCCGCAAGGTTAAAACTCAAATGAATTGACGGGGGCCCGCACAAGCGGTGGAGCATGTGGTTTAATTCGATGCAACGCGAAGAACCTTACCTACACTTGACATCCAGAGAACTTACTAGAGATAGTTTGGTGCCTTCGGGAACTCTGAGACAGGTGCTGCATGGCTGTCGTCAGCTCGTGTTGTGAGATGTTGGGTTAAGTCCCGCAACGAGCGCAACCCCTATCCTTAGTTGCCAGCGATTCGGTCGGGAACTCTAAGGAGACTGCCGGTGATAAACCGGAGGAAGGTGGGGACGACGTCAAGTCATCATGGCCCTTACGTGTAGGGCTACACACGTGCTACAATGGCGCATACAGAGTGCTGCGAACTCGCGAGAGTAAGCGAATCACTTAAAGTGCGTCGTAGTCCGGATTGGAGTCTGCAACTCGACTCCATGAAGTCGGAATCGCTAGTAATCGCGAATCAGAATGTCGCGGTGAATACGTTCCCGGGCCTTGTACACACCGCCCGTCACACCATGGGAGTGGGTTGCTCCAGAAGTAGGTAGCTTAACCTTAGGGAGGGCGCTTACCACGGAGTGATTCATGACTGGGGTGAAGTCGTAACAAGGTAGCCCTAGGGGAACCTGGGGCTGGATCACCTCCTTATACGATTTAGAACTTTTTGTTCGAAGTGTCCACACAGATGATTGTTAAATGATTGAGAACAACAATAATTGATTATGGGTCTGTAGCTCAGCTGGTTAGAGCGCACGCCTGATAAGCGTGAGGTCGGTAGTTCAAGTCTACTCAGACCCACCACTTTCTCCTCCCAGATTAAGTGGCACACATAATCAAGTATCATAGTGGGGCTATAGCTCAGCTGGGAGAGCGCCTGCCTTGCACGCAGGAGGTCAGCAGTTCGATCCTGCTTAGCTCCACCACTTTCTCTCTTCTCAAACCTAAATAAACTAACATCACAGTATGTTTAGTTTTGAGAAGTAATTCTCGATTGCTCTTTAAAAATTTGGAAAGCTGACAAACTTTAAATTAAGTACTTACTTAGTAAGTGCAATATTTAATTTAGAGTTCTCAAAATAAAGTAAAGAAAATATGCCGCATTAATTAATTTTAATGTTGGTATCTACTTTAGTATTCAATATTTAACTTCTGGCGGAGTTAAAAACTGTCTTTGACGATGCAAACCATTTTGGGTTGTATGGTTAAGTGACTAAGCGTATACGGTGGATGCCTTGGCAGTTGGAGGCGATGAAGGACGTATTAACTTGCGATAAGCCTAGTCAAGCTAGTAAAAAGCGCTTGAGACTAGGATTTCCGAATGGGGAAACCCACCACTTAGTGGTATCACTTACTGAATACATAGGTAAGTGAGGCGAACCGGGAGAACTGAAACATCTAAGTACCCCGAGGAAAAGAAATCAACCGAGATTCCGAAAGTAGCGGCGAGCGAAATCGGATTAGCCCTTAAGCTGTAATGTAGTTAGTGGAACATTCTGGAAAGTTTGACGATACAGGGTGATAGTCCCGTACACGAAAACTTATTTACAGTGAAATCGAGTAGGTCGGAGCACGTGAAACTTTGACTGAATATGGGGGGACCATCCTCCAAGGCTAAATACTCCCAACTGACCGATAGTGAACCAGTACCGTGAGGGAAAGGCGAAAAGAACCCCTGTGAGGGGAGTGAAATAGAACCTGAAACCGTATACGTACAAGCAGTAGGAGCAGATTCGTTCTGTGACTGCGTACCTTTTGTATAATGGGTCAGCGACTTATATTCAGTAGCGAGGTTAACCATTTAGGGGAGCCGTAGTGAAAGCGAGCGTTAACTGCGCGTTTAGTTGCTGGGTATAGACCCGAAACCCGGTGATCTAGCCATGGGCAGGTTGAAGGTCAGGTAACACTGACTGGAGGACCGAACCGACTATCGTTGAAAAGCTAGCGGATGACCTGTGGCTAGGAGTGAAAGGCTAATCAAACCGGGAGATAGCTGGTTCTCCCCGAAATCTATTTAGGTAGAGCCTCGGACGAATACTATTGGGGGTAGAGCACTGTTAAGGCTAGGGGGTCATCCCGACTTACCAACCCTTTGCAAACTCCGAATACCAATAAGTAATATCCGGGAGACACACGGCGGGTGCTAACGTCCGTCGTGGAGAGGGAAACAACCCAGACCGCCAGCTAAGGTCCCAAAGTGTATGTTAAGTGGGAAACGATGTGGAAAGGCCCAGACAGCCAGGAGGTTGGCTTAGAAGCAGCCATCCTTTAAAGAAAGCGTAATAGCTCACTGGTCGAGTCGGTCTGCGCGGAAGATGTAACGGGGCTAAACATACCACCGAAGCTGCGGCTGCGAATTTATTCGCGGGGTAGGGGAGCGTTCTGTAAGCTGTTGAAGGTGTGTCGGGAGGCATGCTGGAGGTATCAGAAGTGCGAATGCTGACATGAGTAACGATAAAGCGGGTGAAAAACCCGCTCGCCGGAAGACCAAGGGTTCCTATCCCATGCTAATCAGGGTAGGGTGAGTCGACCCCTAAGGCGAGGCCGAAAGGCGTAGTCGATGGGAAACGGGTTAATATTCCCGTACTTGGAATAATTGCGATGGGGGGACGGAGCAGGCTAAACAAGCATGGCGTTGGTTGTCCATGTGAAAGTATGTAGGCTGGAAACTTAGGCAAATCCGGGTTTCTAAGGCTGAGATACGAGACGACACTCTACGGAGTGGAAGTTGTTGATGCCATACTTCCAGGAAAAGCCTCTAAGCTTCAGATTATTTCGAATCGTACCCCAAACCGACACAGGTGGTCAGGTAGAGAATACTAAGGCGCTTGAGAGAACTCGGGTGAAGGAACTAGGCAAAATTGTACCGTAACTTCGGGAGAAGGTACGCTCTTATCTGTGATGAGACTTGCTCTCTAAGCGGACGAGAGTCGCAGTGACTAGGTGGCTGGGACTGTTTATTAAAAACACAGCACTCTGCAAATTCGAAAGAAGACGTATAGGGTGTGACACCTGCCCGGTGCCGGAAGGTTAATTGATGGGGTTAGCTTCGGCGAAGCTCTTGATCGAAGCCCCGGTAAACGGCGGCCGTAACTATAACGGTCCTAAGGTAGCGAAATTCCTTGTCGGGTAAGTTCCGACCTGCACGAATGGTGTAACCATGGCCACGCTGTCTCCACCCGAGACTCAGTGAAATTGAAATCGCAGTGAAGATGCTGTGTACCCGCGGCTAGACGGAAAGACCCCGTGAACCTTTACTACAGCTTGGCACTGAACATTGACCCTACATGTGTAGGATAGGTGGGAGGCTTTGAAGCACAGTCGCTAGATTGTGTGGAGCCGTCCTTGAAATACCACCCTTGTAGTGTTGATGTTCTAACATAGGCCCCTGAATCGGGGTTGTGGACAGTGCCTGGTGGGTAGTTTGACTGGGGCGGTCTCCTCCCAAAGAGTAACGGAGGAGCACGAAGGTTTGCTAAGTACGGTCGGACATCGTACGGTTAGTGTAATGGTAGAAGCAAGCTTAACTGCGAGACAGACACGTCGAGCAGGTACGAAAGTAGGTCATAGTGATCCGGTGGTTCTGAATGGAAGGGCCATCGCTCAACGGATAAAAGGTACTCCGGGGATAACAGGCTGATACCGCCCAAGAGTTCATATCGACGGCGGTGTTTGGCACCTCGATGTCGGCTCATCACATCCTGGGGCTGAAGTCGGTCCCAAGGGTATGGCTGTTCGCCATTTAAAGTGGTACGCGAGCTGGGTTTAGAACGTCGTGAGACAGTTCGGTCCCTATCTGCCGTGGGCGTTTGAGAATTGAGAGGGGCTGCTCCTAGTACGAGAGGACCGGAGTGGACGAACCGCTGGTGTTCGGGTTGTGATGCCAATTGCATTGCCCGGTAGCTACGTTCGGAATCGATAACCGCTGAAAGCATCTAAGCGGGAAGCGAGCCTCGAGATGAGTTCTCACTTTAACTTGAGTTAACTGAAGGGCCGTTGAAGACTACAACGTTGATAGGCGAGATGTGGAAGTGCTGTGAGGCATTAAGCTAACTCGTACTAATTACCCGTGAGGCTTAACCATACAACGCCAAAGTGGTTTAGACTCGTTAGAAGTTGAATAGTCTCTGAAAAAAGAGACAAATACTAAAGTAGACATTTACTTAAAAAAAGCTTTCCAGATTAAGATTTAAGACAAGCTCTTAAGTCAACCAGATTTGCTTGGTGACTATAGCGTTTTGGAACCACCTGACCCCATGCCGAACTCAGAAGTGAAACGAAACAGCGTCGATGATAGTGTGGGTTCGCCCATGTGAAAGTAGAACATCGCCAAGCTCCTATTTAAAGAAAGCCTCAACACATGTTGAGGCTTTTTTGCGTTTGGGCGTTTAATAAACTCACAGCACTATAATGCATCCATGAAGCTAGGTTATATCGGTCTTCCATGACCTGACCTCATTACACTGTGAAACTTCATTTCGGTTGTAATTCGCCTAATTAAGTAAGGTCGATAAAAGCCCTTCATCCATGAAGCTTGTCGACATTCGTACATCCATGTTCATCAAAGCCCGCCAATGAGCGGGCTTTTTGCGTTTTAAATTGCTTGGAAATTTTTACTAAAAACGTTGCTTCTATTGAATATCTTTATGCTCGATTCACCAAGTTACTAAACATCGATGACGACATATGTTCTGCTTAAGTCACTTCAGAGTAACTTCGCAATGCAAGAATAATACTGAAATTATTATCAATTATTTGCTATTCATTCAGCAAAAGTACTCAAAAGCATTAAACCTCATATACTCTTCAATGGTGTATGTACTAATATATAAACAGCTAAAGAGTAAAGTAGAAAACCATAAAAGGTTGTGAGGTATTACTAAATTCTCCATTCTGCACTTTAATGAGCTTTTAATGCCTTATGCTAGATCTAAACTTTAGGAGTGCTTAGAGAGCAATATAATGAGGGCAGAGACTACTAAATATAAGAATAAGTATAATTATCTGACTCTTACAGTAATTAAATTTTAACGTTTTAAAAAGGGAAGTAATGTATAGATTGCTATTTTTGCTTTTTATATTTTCATTGTTTGAGATTAATGCGAAAGAAATTAGTGTATTGAGTAGTGAGGGGCCGCCACATACCATAAAGCATCAATCAAATAATGGTATCGATCTTGATATTGTTAAGGCGGTTTTAAATCGCTTGGACTATAGGGTCAACTTTCACTTTGTTCCCTTAGGTCGTGCTGAAACATTAGTGAAAGCTGGTCAATTTGAAGTTATGGCTCCGATATTCAGTGCAACTGATGAAGCACAGTTTTTTATCTCTCATCCGATAGTTAAATACGCACCTACGGTCTTTTCCTTGCGAAATAATAAGTTTGCACCTACTTCTTTGGCCCATCTCAATGGTCATTCAATTATCACTTTTCAAGGGGCTCCTGGGTATTTTGGTTCTGTTTTTGCTGAGCTTGCTAAGCAAGAAAGTTATTTTGAATCACCTAGTATGGAAGTGATACCTGAATCACTTTATAAAGGACGTTATGATTACGCAGTGTTAGATAAATATATATTTTATTATTTTTATAGATTGACAGATAAACAGCGTGATTTGAGTATGTTCTCTGAGCACTCACTTATTCCCCCAGTTACTGCCAGTGCTGCTTTTAAGAATGAAAAATTGCGAGATGAATTTAATCGTGAGCTAGTGCTGTTTTTGCTTGATGGTGGGTATCAAAGAGTGGTCGAAAAGTATTTGGGAGAGATAGAGTAATAAGAAAGCGGGTTAACCCCGCTTTGCTATGAGTTAGAGTTTAAACTCGCTTACTGTCTTATTAAGTTCACTTGCTAAACCGCGAAGGATTTGGGCTTCCTTAGCTAATTCATTCGCATGCTCCGATGTATTGTTTACAAGAGCGTTGATTGAATTTAAGTTGTTATTAATATCCTCAGCAACCACCGTTTGCTGTTCCGTTGCGGTGGCAATTTGATGATTTTGGTCTTGCACCTGTGTGACAGATGATGAGATGTCAGTAAAGGCTTGTAGCACTTGCTCTGTTTGTTCACTTGAACGGGATACCTGCTCTTTACCTTGATCCATCATTTGAGTGGCTTGAACGGCAATTTGCTGCAGACGGGTGATCATATTTCTTATATCATCTGTTGATTCTTGCGTGCGGCTAGCAAGTGTTCTTACTTCATCTGCTACTACTGCAAACCCTCTGCCTTGTTCACCGGCTCTGGCTGCCTCTATGGCGGCATTAAGGGCAAGCAAGTTGGTTTGTTCAGCGATGCTATTGATTACATCAACTACACTGCCAATATTATTCGATTCTTGCTCTAATCCTGATACGACCTCAGCTGCATTTTGAATATGTTCAGAGAGTGATTGCATCTCTTTTTTTGCAGTATTTGATAGGGTAACTCCCTTACTGGTTAATTCATTGACTGCATCGGTACCCTCGTTAGCCTGTTGTGCGTTGCGCGAAATTTCAAGCACTGTGGCTGCCATTTCGGTCACTGCGGTGCTGACATTATCTACTTCGTCTTTTTCTTGCAATATTTCTTGATGAGTCTCTTCAGATACTCGGCTCAGCTCTGCTGACGCTCCATCAAGTTGAATTGATTGCTCTTTGGTATTTATGAGTAAACTACGCAGTTTATCAATAAAGGTATTTACATGGTGCGCAAGTTGGCCAACTTCATCTTTGCTGTCGATATGAATACGTTTTGTAAGATCACCTTCGCCTGAGGCGATGTCTTTCATCGTTTCTGTAAGAAGCGAGATAGGCTTAACAATCATTTGGGTTGCAAAAAAGATCATTGCGATGATGATCAGTAAAATCATAATGACGCTTGAAGTGGTTGCCCATGCTGCTTCTTTAACTGGGGTGTTGATATAGCTTTCTGGTACTAATAAACCTAAATACCAATTAAGTTTGGGTTTGTTGAGCTCTAGACGTTGATAAATAACAAAGTATTTCTCACCATTTAAAGTAACTTGGCTCTGCCCAGACTTCTGCTGTTTCATTTGTTGATTTAACTCTATGAATCCCGAGGTGTTTGGCATTTGAGATTCAAGTGCAGAAAGGTCATCTTTTTTGATGCCTTTAGATTCGTCTTCGATTACTGAAAGATTATGATTAGTACGATTAGATAAATGAACGACTTTTTGCTGATCATCTAATAAAAAGCCATAGCCTACATTATTAAACTGAATTTGTTCGATCATTTCCGCAATATTGTTGAGCTTTAAATCAACGCCTCCTACGCCGACTAATTTTCTATTTGCATCGTATACCGTTTGTTGCACTACTGCAGATACATTGCCAGTGGTTAAATCAATTGCAAGCGGGCCAACATATAAGCCATCATGTTGTAATGCGTCCTGCCACCACCCACGTTTATAAGCGAAATATTCAGCTCCGTTATAGTGAGTTGTACGTTCGTTTTCTTTAAAGTAGGCACCGGTATTGGCAGATGCAAAGAACGCAGACAGAATATTGCTGTCATTACCACTGATGCGTAAAAAGTCTTGATTAATGGCGTGGTAACCTTGTGTTTTGTTATGGTCTGCACCTCGTTCAGTCCAGTTTCCAAACCATTCCACTAAGTGAGGGTTAGTAACAAACGTTTCAACCACTCTGCCGTATTGTGAAAAAAATCCCTCAATGTTTATTTTTTCGGTGTTTAAATAACTTTTTGCTTCAGACTCGATGGAAGTGCGAGACAAGTTTGATATGTGGTTTACAAAATATATGGATGAGAGAACAAGTAACACGGTAATGGTGCCACCAATTAAGAATAGAATTTTCTTTCTCAAGGATAAGTTATTTAGCATTATTATTTTCCTGAGGACTAAACAGTTGAATTGTTAAATTACAGAATCCGAAAAGCATGCGAAAAATTATTGTTATATAATCGAATTTTGTTCTTAGACTCTATCTAGTAATGACTCATATTTCAAATAATGGCGTTGTAGTTGGCGCAGGATGGTTGGGAAACCCTTTGGCTAATAAGTTAGCAGACTCAGGTTGGCATGTACTTAAAACAAGCCGATTAAAAAAGAATGAAAAAGACTGGGTTCAATTTAATGTTGAGCAACAAGTTTGTGATATCAATCTCAGCGAGGCGGTTTGGTTTTTTTGTATTCCGCCGGGTAGAACGCCAGAAGCACAAAATGCGTATCGTGAGTATTTAAAAACGAGTTTGTCAGTAGCAAAAACGCAAAAAGCGAAGCGTTTTATTTTTTGCTCTACAACCGGAGTCTACCCAAATAAGCCGATTAGTTTTAACGAAAACCTTGAAATAGACGCAAACACAGACAAGCAGTTGCGATTATTACAAAACGAACAGATCGTTAAAGAGAGTGGATTAAATACAGTCATTGTTCGTTTAGGTGGTCTGATGGGGCCTAAACGTCACCCGGGTCGTTTTCTCAGTGGTAAAACACTTAGTTCCAGTGCCAATGCAAGCGTTAATATGGTGCACCAAGATGATGCTGTAAATGGATTGTTGTTTATTGCTGAGGGCGATTGTCAGCAGCCCATTATTAATTTAGTGGCGCCGCATCACCCAACAAAAGAAGCATTTTATGATAAAGCTACACAATTGTTAGGTGTTTTGCCTGTAAACTTTGAAAAGAATGAATGCGAGCCCCGCATTATTTCAAGTGAGAAAGTACGTAATTTAGGTTTCGAATTTAAACACAAAGATTTATTTGATGCGTTAGAGCATTGCTAAGAAATGCACTGCATCTCTTAGCGTTTGAATGTGAGGTGCCCACCAAGGCGATATTTACTACCAGGTGAAATAAGGCGAGTAAAACTCACAACGCCATTCGATGACCATGTTCGGCGAATAACTTGCAAGCAAGGCTCCTCATTGAACAAAGAGAGCCATTGACTTACTTGTGCACTTGGCATAATTGCTTCAACAGTGTGGCGAGCTTCGGTAAGTGGTGCAACCTCACACAAATATTCATGCGGTGTGGTTTTCTCGAAGTTTTGTTGCAGGTAGCCAGGCGCAAATGCTGGGTTTACGAAGCGTTCTTCAACTTGGATTGGTGTGCCATTTTCTAAGTGAACGAGCACCGAACGGTATACCTGGCTATTTTGCTCCACACCAAGGGCGATAGCTATTGGCGCAATTGCAGGCATTGATTCAAGCACTTCAGGGATACAGCGGTGTTCACTACCTCGTTCTTTTATCTCGTCGGCAATATTGCGAATTTCTAGCAGGTTTGATTGAGATTTAAAGCTGGCGACAAATGTGCCTAGACCTTGAGTGCGGCTTAATATGCCTGCGTCAGTTAGCTCACTGAGCGCTCTTCGAGCCGTCATACGGCTAACGCTAAATTGTTCAGCGAGTTCATTCTCGGAAGCTACGCGGCTATTTTCAGCCCATTCACCCGATTTGATTTTGCTAATGATATATTGTTTTATTTGCGCAAATTTAGGTTGTGCCATAGTAACCGTGTTATTGATTCGTCAATTGTTTAAGCCTTTTACCTAAGCATTTGCGAGTAATCAAGCTATAGTTGATAAAAGATACAATGAAGATGGCATATTTATATTGTAT
This sequence comes from Pseudoalteromonas piratica, assembly GCF_000788395.1. Lineage (NCBI taxonomy): Bacteria > Pseudomonadati > Pseudomonadota > Gammaproteobacteria > Alteromonadales > Pseudoalteromonadaceae > Pseudoalteromonas > Pseudoalteromonas piratica. The sequence goes on along the minus strand of NZ_CP009888.1, from coordinate 360,574 downwards.
ATACAAGTGTTCTTGATAGACTTTCATTTTAAATATGATTCTTATATTGAGTAAGTTATGACAGCCAATGAAGTAAATGCGTCAGAAAAACAGTCTTTTGATTTAGTGATCACAAATGTGCATATTGCCACCATGGACAATGCGATAGATAGTCAATATGGCACAATTCTAAACGCTGCCTTAGGTATTTTAAACGGTAAAATTGCGTGGTGTGGCAGTGCTGCAGACTTTCCTGAGTTTGATAGCTTACAAACACCTGTAATTAATGCTAAGGGTAAATGGATTACTCCTAGTTTAATCGATTGTCATACTCATATTGTGTGTGCAGGAAACCGTGCAAATGAATTTGAAATGCGACTTAATGGCGCTAGCTATCAAGAGATAGCGGCACAAGGTGGCGGTATTATTTCTACAGTTAAAGCCACTCGAGAAGCTGATCACGAAGGGTTGTTTGTTACTGCCAAAGATCGTTTAAATGCATTATTAAACGAAGGTGTCACCACAGTAGAAATTAAATCGGGTTATGGTCTCGATTTAGAAAATGAAATAAAAATGCTGGAAGTGGCAGAGCAGTTAAATCAGCATCACCCAATTGATGTACAAAAAACCTTCTTGGGTGCGCATGCGCTGCCACCAGAATATAAAGATGATGCAGATAGTTACATTGCCTTAGTATGCGATGAAATGATGCCTAAAGTTGCAGAACTAAAACTTGCTGATGCGGTAGATGCATTTTGTGAAGGTGTTGGTTTCTCTAACGAACAAACTCGCCGAGTATTTGATGCTGCTAAAAAATATGATTTATCGGTTAAATTACATGCTGAACAGTTATCAAACTTAAAAGGTGCTGAATTAGTCGCAGAATATAATGGTTTATCAGCTGATCATATTGAGTTTTTAGACGAATCTGGTGTTGTGGCAATGGCAAAAGCGAATACTGTTGCTGTGCTATTACCAGGCGCATTTTATTTCTTGCGTGAAACACAACTTCCACCCATCGACTTGCTGCGAAAACACAAAGTAGCAATGGCAATTGCGACTGACTTTAATCCTGGTACTTCGCCAATTTGCTCAGTGCAGCTGATGTTAAATATGGCATGTACATTATTCAGACTAACCCCTGCAGAATCACTTGCTGGAGTGACTGTAAATGCAGCGAAGGCGTTAGGTTTAACGGATAGAGGCGTTATAAGGGTAGGACTAAACGCTGATTTTGCTCTTTGGGATATTGATTCTCCAGCTCAGTTATCGTATCAATATGGCGTTAACCCGTTGAAGGGACTCTGGAAAGATGGTCAACAATTAAAATAGGAAGCTATTTCAGGTGAGAGACGCATGAAAAGAATAATAGCAAGCACATTAGCACTAACGTCACTTTCGCTTTTTGCTGCAACGGAAACTGTGATGTTTACATTTCCCAGCTTAGTTGCCGGAATGCTGCTTGTAAGTTGGTTTTTAGCCATTTTGCAATCTGGTAATGCCGTAATTCGTGTTTTGGATATTTTATTAGGGGTTGCTACGTTGGCATTTTTGTCAACGCATAATCTTGTTGCGTTGATTATCTGTGCACTCATCCTTGTTGCTGAATGTATTTTTACTCAACAGAAAAAAGCCCAGCGAATGGCCTTATGGCTAAATATTCTCAGTTTACTGTTTTTTGTGGCACTCTCAATTGGTTTTTATTTTGAAAAACTGGCGGCAGCATGGCTTGCTGTTGCCATCGTCTTTCATTATGTTTGCGCTAATGTTTATACATTTATTAGACATGAAAAGCGTTTGCAAAAAGCCCTTGTGGCGAAGATGAAAGGTGCAGAATCGCATAATGATAAACAATTATTATTAGAAAGAAGCGTTTTTCTCAACGGCTATGATAATTGGCAAAAAAATTCGTTGAATCGCGTTTTAGTTTTAATAAAGCTAGAAGGCTTAAGCAATATTAACCGCATGGTTGGTCACGACTTTGGTGATTTACTTATCGCCAAGCTTGGTAAAAAGATTAATGATGAATTAATTGCGCCAGAGGTGCTTTCAGTTTCGATGTTTAATGAATCTGTTCAGCTTTGTTACTTGGGAGGGGTGGATTTTGCCTTTGCAGTTGATACAAGTGTCGAATCACATTTGCATCAACGTCTAATACAACGCATTTATGATTTAGTTCATCAACCTACCAATGTTGATAATATTGACTCAGAGTTAACGCTGCGTGCTTCAATTGTGGAAGACAAACAACAGTTGAAAGGGCACCAGCTATTATCGCAGGCATATTTATCGATAGAATTTACAAGTGAAATCGATTGGCAAGTTACGTTTGAAAAAGAATTTTCAGAGCGAGCTGAAAAGCGTAAACAGTTACTAGCGGATTTGTCTCTGCTTGATTTTGAACGCGATTTCCAACTTTATTTCCATCCTGTTGTTGAACTTGAAACAAATAACATTTTGTTTATAGAGCTTCTTTTAAGGTGGCATCACCCTAAGTTTGGTACCTTAGAAGCGAAACATTTTATTGATGAAATTAATGGCGCGGGGCTGACATTACCGATAGCTCATTGGGTTTCAGAAAAAGCAGCCGAACTCGCATTAGCCGTTAAATTAGAAGATATTCATATTCCAGTGAGTGTTAATCTGTTTGGTAAAGAGTTGCTGCAAGATGAGTTCATTGACCATTTGGCAACGACTTTGGTTGAACATCGCTTAAGTGAGGGTGATATTATTATTGAAGCACCCGCAAATGTTTTTATGGGCTTACCTGATTTTGGTGAATCAATTCTAAGACGTTTAAAAGAAAATAATATCGCAGTATGTTTGGATGATTTAGGCATTGAGCCTCTTCAACTATCAAAGCTTCCACGTTTGGCTTTGAACTACGTAAAAGTGGATGGCTCTATTGTTAAAGAGTTAGCCGAAAATGTGAATACGCGAAGCTTGCTCAGCGGTATTATTGATATGAGTAATAGCTTAGGTATTAAAGTGGTATGTGAAGGTATTGAATCTGAGACTCAGTATACTTACATAAGTAGTATGAAATGCCACGCCGCACAAGGTTATTTGTTTTCTCGACCGTTGCCAAATGTTGGTCTTTTAGGGTGGTTAAAACAGTGGCAAAAACGTTTAGCGAATAAAGAGCGCCCTTATTAGTGCGCTCTTTATAAAATTAAGCTTCTCGACCGCTTAAGTAGCTGGCAACTAATGCCGCTAAAATTTGGCCCGCCTCATTGCTACCTTGGTTAACACCGTTAGCATGCTCACTCGGCGCGGCTTCACATAAATGTAAATAACGCGTGTAAGGGCTGAGTGCGAGTTGATAAACAAATTGCTCAGCTTCATATACAGCTAGGCCGCAGTTTGTAAATGCACTCACTGGCATGTACGAAATACTATCAACGTCAACTTCAATACCCATGGGTAGTTGATAGCTTTGCATTCTTGCTAGGGCTGCTTGATTGGCATCATTTAAAGAAATCTCTTGTCGTACTTTGATTGCTTGGTATGAGTCAAAAGAAAACCCAGCGTCATGCATACCATCAATAATGGCTTGATTATTTTTTAATTCATGCATTGCAATAACATGATAATCGCGCAGGTAATTTTGCTGGTAAGCATAACTAAAACCATTACCACTGTGGCGTCCTTCGATTGCTCTGAAGTCGGCATGAGGGTCCAAGTTGATAGCGCAACACGCTTGCTCTGTACTTTCGCTTAAGGCTTTGATAATTGGGTAGCAGTTGTTGTGACCACCACCAATTACGATTGGTTCTAATCCAGCATCGAATATCATTTTCAAGATAGGACTGGCGATATCATCTATTTCACCACAAAGTGAGCGCAAAGAGTCAAGTTCAACAGGATCTTGGTTACTCAAACCTTTGCCGCGTTTCATAATATCAATGCAGTCTACCTCGCCAAGTAGTAACACTTTATTACTGGCGATAAATTGATTAGCTTGCAAGTTTAAAAACTTTGCTAGAAATGCCTGCCAACCTAATTCAGCGCCGCCATTGCCTAAATTTGCACGCGGGCCAATATCTTCAGGGATCCCTAATAAAACATACTTGATACCATATGCTGAAGCGTCAGTCAGTGCATCAAAAAGGGATTGCTGTTGATTGATAAACGAAATGGATTGCCAAACGCGCTGCTCGCCAGCGCGTGATTGGCATAAATTTGAAATGCTTTGTTCAGTATAAATTGTGAGGTTATTCATCATCTAGATCAATTGATAGCTCTTCTGCTGAAAGAATAATACCAGTACTGTCAGCATAAATGTAATCACCATCAAAAAACGAAACGCCAGCAAAGTTAACAGGTACGCCTGACTCGCCGTAACCTTCGCTGTCTGCGGCAACAGGAATTGATGCGACAGCCTGAATACCAATATCCAGCTCTTCTAAATCACTAACATGGCGCACACTGCCGTAAACAACCAAGCCTTCCCAGTTGTTATCAAGCGCAAGTTCTGCAAGTTCGATATCAATTAATGCACGGCGAGTTGAGCCACCACCATCGATTAGTAACACTTTACCTGTACCATCTTGGGACAATGCTTCGCGGATCAGTTGATTATTTTCAAAACACTTAATGGTAGTTATTTGTCCTGAAAATGCAGTTGCACCGGCAAAATTAACAAATAAAGGTTCTAGTACGTCGATGCTATCAGCAAACTGATCACACAGGTCTGATGTATTGATTTCCATATTAGCTCCAAGGGCTTAATTAGTTTTCTCAGTATACCCTGCAGTGCGATTAATACAATTGATCTAAAGCTGTTTTATCAGGGTTTTATTTGAAGGACTGTCACAAATAGGTCATTAAAATACCATCTTATTTACTTGAAATTGTCACGGCTTTGTTACTTGATGAATCTACAGTCAGCTAATAACTCTTAAAAGAGGGCTGCTATGCAAACTATCTCACAGCTAGACAGAAAAGCGTTTTTTAAATTGTTTAATCATCAAGCATCTAAACGCAGACTGTATACCATTAAAACAGTATCAAAATTAGGTGACGGGTTTCTCTACTTAGCAGTTGGGTTAGTATGCTACCTAGTCGATACACAAGTGAGCAAACTTGCTTTGTCAGCTTTAGTACTGGGCTTTGCATTAGAGCGGCCATGTTACTACTTACTAAAAAATACATTGAAAAGGGAAAGACCAAGCCAAACCATTGTTGAAGGGTTTGTGGTTCCTAATGACCGCTTTAGTTTACCTTCTGGGCATAGTTCCGCAGCATGGCTATTTGCTTCCATCATCAGCTGGTATTTTCCTGAGTTCAGCTACGTATTATTGTTAGCTGTAGCCATTTCACTCTCAAGGGTGATGTTAGGGGTGCATTACCCGTGTGATGTTTTAGTTGGGGCTTTGCTAGGAATTAGCTTCGCAACATTGGCAATTATAGGAGCAAGCTGATGAAAATATTGTATGGCATTCAGGGCACGGGAAATGGTCACATCACACGTGCACGAGCAATGGCAAAAGCATTTGCAAAAACCGATGTTAACGTCGATTACTTTTTTAGCGGGCGCCCTGCGAATAAATACTTTGATATGTCTGATTTTGACGATTATCGTACTCGGGAAGGATTTACGTTTGCCATTGAAAATGGGTGTGTAAATAAATTAGCAACTCTGAAAAGTATTCGTATTGGACAGTTTATTCATGATGTCAAAAAGCTTGATTTATCGGGTTATGATCTTGTGATTAATGACTTCGAACCAATTTCTGCTTGGGCTGCAAAGTTAGCTAAGGTGCCATGTGTTGGCATTAGCCATCAAGCATCATTTTTATCCAATAAAGTGCCGTCGCGAAATGCAAATATGATGACAAGGCTGGGATTAAAGTTATTTGCCCCAGCAAGTTGCTACTTAGGTGTGCATTGGTTTCCTTATCATCAAAATATCATTCCGCCTTTTATCGAGCCGGTGAAAAGTTGGCAACAAGACAATTATATTGAAAACAAAATTTTGGTGTATTTACCTTTTGAAAATCCTCAAAAAATTATTCAAATGCTTAAGCATTTCCCTGAATTTGAGTTTTACTGTTATCACCCGCAATTACAAAACGAAACTATCAATCAACATATTCATTTGCGTTCGCCGTGCAGAATCGGTTTTTTGAATGACCTTGTTTCATCTTCAGGCACTATCGGTAATGCGGGATTTGAGCTTTCAAGTGAAGCATTGCGATACGGTAAGAAATTATTGTTAAAGCCACTGGCGGGGCAGTTTGAACAAGCCTCTAACGCCTTTACGCTAGTTGAGGCTGGGTTGGCCACGAGTATGAGTTGTTTAAATATAGATATAGTCGATGACTGGTTATCGCAGCGAGGTCAACATGCGATTAATTTTCCGAGTGATCCTACACCTTTAGCGGATTGGCTTGCTGGTGGTGCTTTCGATGTAAAATCGTTATCGGACTGTTTGTGGAAAAATGTGCAATTACCTCATTTTTCAACTAGCTAACTTTTAGCACAATTTTTTATAGCAACTATACTTTATTGAGCTTCCTAAAAATTATACATAACAGAGGTTTATATGGAGTTGCTACAAAGGCTAACAATTAAGGCGCGGCTACAGCTAAATGCATTTTTTGTTGGTTTGGCTATGTTGGTTCTGCTATTTGTCATCCTGTATGAAGCATCGGTGATGCTTAAACTAAATAATGCGGTGCAATTAACAGAAGAGCTTGCCATCCATGAGGGGGTTTTGCGAAAGCATGAAAAAAACTTTTTATTCTACAAAAACCAAGATTCTTTAACCTTGTTTGATGATGAATTCAAAGAACTAAAATCAACATCGAGCAATTTGAATACGATACTCAAAGAATTAGATATAGATACAAATACCTTATCTGAATTAAATTCGATTATTGATCAATACAACGCTGACTTTGCAAATGTTGTCGAATTACAAAGAAAAATAGGCCTACACCCAAAGGATGCAGCTTATGGCAATTTAAGAGCTGCAGTACACCAAGTTGAAACGCTACTGAAACAACGCAGTAATTATAAGCTGCTGGCTGATATGCTCCAATTAAGACGTAACGAAAAAGATTTTATGCTGCGTTTGGATAAAAAGTATTTAACCCGTTTTAACGACAACATAGATTCATTTAAAGCAAGCATTAAAAGCTCAGATGAAGATACAGGATATCAATCAGAGCTATTGTCGCTGCTCGATATTTACCAAAGAGAGTTTTCTGCGTTAGTTTCAGCGCAAGAGAAATTAGGGTTGGATTTGAACTCGGGGGCACTCGGTAAAATGTCTGCCAGTGTTGCTAAAAGCGATGTTATTGTCGACAGGCTAGTCGCTGAGACAAAAGCTGCTATTGAAAGCAGTGCTGATTTTTCAAAAACGGCGGCAATTGTTATTTTTGTTATCTCCTCATTTGTAGTGATGACCTTGGTTTACATGACTAGCCGCTCTATTATCGTTCCCGTTAACAAAGTATGTGAAGTAATACACGAAATTCGCAGTTCTAATGACCTAACACGCAGTGTGAAAAGTGTTGGTGATGATGAAATTGCACGCATGACTACAGATTTTGACTCTTTTATTGGTGATTTTAAAAACCTAATTTTCGAGGTGAAACAAGCATTAGGTATTTTAAATACAGCGACAGAAAACCTTGCGAGTACCACTGCAGAGACAAGTGAGGGTATGCGTGAACAATTGCATGAAGCGGATATGGTAGCAACTGCCGCGACTGAGATGCAGGCAACGATTCAAGATATCTCTCACAACACCGAAGCTGCTGCGAAAAAAGCAGAATCGACAAACGAAAATGCAATGCAAGGTAAACAAGAGGTCGATTCTACTGTTTCACGTATTTCCGAATTGACGCACTCATTAACGCATGCGTCTGATGTGGTAACACAATTAGAACAAGATGCAGTTACTATTGGTTCAGTACTTGATGTGATCAGAGGCATTGCAGAACAAACAAACTTACTAGCCCTTAACGCTGCTATTGAAGCTGCACGTGCTGGTGAACAAGGTCGTGGTTTTGCTGTTGTTGCTGACGAAGTACGCTCTCTTGCCCAGCGAACGCAAGATTCAACGCAAGAAATTGAAAGCATAATTTCGACGTTACAACAACGTACTCAGGAAGTTGTGAGTGTTATGGATCGTTGTAAAACGCAAGGGAGCTCGAGCTCTGAGCAAGCGGTTCAGGCAGGGACCTTGCTTTATTCGATTAGCGAAGATGTACAAACTATCATGGACATGAGTACACAAATAGCCACTGCAATTGATGAACAAAATCAAGTTGCTTCAGAGGTTAATAAAAACGTGATTAAGATTCGTGATATTGCTGAACAAGCAGCGACTCACGCGCAAACCAATGCACAAACTAGCGAGGAGGTTTCAGCCCAAGCTGAAGTTCTTCACAAAGCGATTGAAAAATTTAATGTGTAAGCTTAATTGGGATCAAAGCCTCGCGAGAGGCTTTTTTTTGTTTAAGCGTCACGAGATAATCTTGCCATAATTTGTCTTGATGTTCAGCGAGATGCGCTAAATAATCCCAACTGTATAACCCTGTATTATGACCGTCATCAAAAATAATACGTGCTGCATAATGGCCAACTTGTTCTATCGTTGAAATAGCGACTTCCTTTTTATTGGTCACTAAAATGGCATTGCCATGCCCTTGAACTTCCGCTGAAGGGGAGTGAACACGTAAAAATTCAGCACTAAATGTGGTAACAAGTTGATTATCAAAATGTACATCTAATTGCTTACTAATACGGTGATAGTGTAATTTGGCTACTAGCATATCAATTCCAAATAAAAAGGTGCTTTAAAGCACCTTTTTGTGTTTATTAAAAGCGTACTAATTATAAGATAAAACGACTTAAATCTTCATCTTTAACAAGCTCACCTAAGAAGCGCTCAACATAGTTAGCATCAACGATTAGGCTTTCACCTGATTTTTCGCTAGCGTCATATGAAATTTCTTCCATAAGCTTTTCCATCACTGTGTGTAAACGACGTGCACCGATGTTTTCAGTTTTTTCGTTAACTTGCCATGCAGCTTCAGCAATTTTATTGATTGCATCTTCACGGAATTCAACATTTACACCTTCAGTGCCCATTAGAGCTTGGTATTGTTCCGTTAGAGATGCGTGTGGTTCTGTCAAAATACGCTCAAAATCAGATGATGTAAGCGCTTCTAGCTCAACGCGAATTGGTAAACGGCCCTGCAGTTCAGGAATGAGGTCTGATGGTTTTGCCATTTGGAATGCACCTGATGCAATAAACAGAATATGATCGGTTTTTACCATACCGTGCTTCGTATTTACCGTTGAGCCTTCTACAAGCGGCAATAAGTCACGCTGAACGCCTTCACGACTTACGTCTGGACCTGAAGATTCACCGCGTTTACAGATTTTGTCAATTTCATCGATAAACACAATGCCGTTTTGTTCAACAGCGTTAATTGCCTGCTCTTTTAGCTCTTCAGGGTTTACTAATTTAGCCGCTTCCTCTTCCGTAAGCAGTTTAAATGCATCTTTTATTTTAAGCTTACGTTTAGACTTTTTATCATTACCCATGTTTTGGAACATGCTTTGTAATTGATTCGTCATCTCTTCCATGCCCGGAGGAGCCATAATCTCAACACCAACTGGGGCTTGAGAAATGTCAATTTCGATTTCCTTGTCGTCTAACTGACCTTCACGAAGCTTTTTGCGGAATGCTTGGCGGGTAGAGTTATTTTCAGACTCTTGTGATTGCCCCCATGCATCTTTTGCTGGTGGCAATAATGCGTCTAAAATACGCTCTTCTGCAGCTTCTTCTGCTCTGAACTTATACTTCTCGGTTTGTTGTTCACGGGTCATTTTAACTGATATATCAGCAAGATCTCGAATGATCGTTTCAACTTCTTTACCAACATAACCAACTTCGGTGAACTTTGTAGCTTCAACCTTTATAAATGGTGCATTAGCTAATTTAGCTAAACGGCGCGCGATTTCTGTTTTACCAACACCTGTCGGACCGATCATCAAGATGTTTTTTGGTGTTACTTCGCTGCGCAGTGCTTCATCAAGTTGCATGCGTCTCCAGCGGTTACGAAGCGCAATCGCGACTGCTTTTTTTGCTTTATTTTGACCGATAATGTGCTGGTCTAATTCGTGTACAATTTCTCTAGGTGTCATCGCAGACATATCAAATTACCCCAGCTCTTCAATAGTTTGGAAGTTGTTAGTGAATACGCAAATATCGCCTGCAATTTTCAAGCTTTTTTCTACAATTTCACGTGCGCTTAACTCGGTATTTTCGAGTAGTGCAATTGCTGCTGATTGAGCAAAGTTACCACCACTACCAATTGCAATTAAGTCATGCTCAGGTTGCACAACATCGCCATTACCTGTGATTATCAAAGATGCTGTTTCATCTGCTACAGCAAGCAAGGCTTCAAGCTTTCTAAGTGCGCGATCTGTGCGCCAATCTTTTGCCATCTCAACAGCAGCTTTGGTTAAATGGCCTTGGTGCATTTCTAGTTTAGATTCAAAACGTTCAAAAAGCGTAAAAGCATCGGCTGTTCCGCCAGCAAAACCTGCTAGCACTTTACCGTTATAAAGACGACGTACTTTTTTCGCGTTACCTTTCATTACTGTGTTACCGAGTGATACTTGGCCATCACCACCAATCACTACTTTGCCTTCACGGCGCACAGAAACTATCGTAGTCATAAATAAACCTTAGGTTTAATCTGTTAAATTGAATTGCTATTGATATGTGGACAAACGGGAATATTTCAAGGGGGGTTTAGAAACTTGGTAGCAAACTACGCTACCAAGTTTCGCTAAGTGTTTAGTATAGCGAGATACTATTTAGGCATTAAGTAAATCTGACAACGTGACATACGAGCACGTTTGATCTGATTATTTGCACTTTCTGCTAAACGTTTTGTATCAAATGGCTGAATTCTTACACGATACCAAACGCCATTTTTGCCTTCTGTGCGGTCTACGTCGGCAATAAGTCCAGTTTTAAAGGCAATTTGAGCTTTTAATGCTTCGGCATCATCACGATTACGAAGCGAAGCACATTGCATGTAATACGGGCCTTTTTGTTCTTGTTCTTCAACCTCAACTTCTATTTTGGCATTTTCAATTTCATCAATAAATTCAGGTTTTTTGGGTTTAGGTTTTGGCGCTGAAGTCGGTGCTTTTTGTGATGCTTGTTTTGAAGCCTTAACGTCACTGTTTGTTGTGATGAAATAAAGACCATAAATACCAGCCGAAACTAACACGACTGCAACTAAAAGCGCTGCAACAGGAAAAGGGCGTTTATTTGTCGCTGGTTTTTTTTGTGTACGCTTTTTATTTACGTAATCTCTTTGGGCCATTTTTTACTGTTTTCTTATGCCATTGATACAGGATCGATATCAATACTCCAGCGTACTTTTGTTGCTAGCTTACTTTGGCTTATATAGCTAACTAATTGATTTAGGTAACGATGCAATTCTTTGCGTTCATTACCTTGTACATGGAGCTGATAACGGTACTTACCCGCAACGCGCTCAAGCGCAGCAGGAACAGGTCCGAGCAATTGTATACCAGATGGCAGTTGTTCTGGAATAAGGTCATACAAAAAATTATTGATGTCGTTAGGATTGTGCGATTCACAGCGAATAATGGCTAAACAATTAAACGGTGGCAGCTGCATTTCTTCACGTTCAGTTAATGCGTAATGAGCAAAATCTTGATAACCGTTGTTGATCAAGTCTTGCAAAAGTGGATGCTCAGGAAAGTGTGTTTGTAATAATACGGTGCCGGCTTCACCACTGCGCCCAGCGCGGCCTGACACTTGAGTAATTAATTGGGCTAAATGTTCTGTGGCTCTAAAATCATAAGAGTACAGGCCACTGTCCACATCCATTATTACGACCAGTGAAACTTCACTAAAGTGATGGCCCTTGGCGAGCATTTGAGTACCAATTAAAATACGTGGCTCACCTTTATTTATTTCATTTAATGCGGCTTCTAAACTGCCTTTTTTGCGTGTTGAATCTCTATCAACACGTGTAATTGGAGTGTCTGGAAAGGCTTCTGATAAAAATTCAGCGACTTGTTCTGTTCCTTGTCCTGCCGGAATAATTTGTGTGCTGCCACAACAAGGACATTGAGTGGGTACATATTCTTGAGAACCACAATGGTGGCAAATTAAGTTACGAATGTGTTTGTGGTAAGTGGCATTCGCACTGCATCGTTGACATTGACTAAGCCAGCCACATTCATGACAAATCAAACTCGGTGAAAATCCCCGTCGATTTAAAAACACCATCACCTGTTTGCGGCGCTTAAGTTCTTTTTTGATGTACTCTAGGGTTGCTTGTGCCAGGCCTGATTGCTGATGTTGTCCGCGCATATCAAGCAGTACATATTGATTATCAGTTTGGGTTTGTGCTCGCTCTGTTAATGTCAGTAGTTGGTATTTTTGGTTTTTTGCATTTTGCACGCTTTCCAGTGAGGGAGTTGCACTGCCTAAAATCAGAGGGATAGCTAATTTAGCTGCGCGAAAACAAGCTAAGTCACGGGCATGGTATCGAAGTGAGTCTTGTTGTTTGAATGATAAGTCATGCTCTTCATCAACAATGATCATGGCTAATTGAGCAAAGGGTAAAAACACACTTGAACGTGTACCTATTACGATTGCTGCACTTTGGTTTTGTGCAGCGCGCCAAGTTGAAAGACGCTCATGGTCTGTCATTGCGGAATGCCATAACATGATGGGTACATTCGGAAAACGTCTACGAAAACGGTTAACTGTCTGCGGTGTGAGACCAATTTCGGGCACTAATACTAATGCTTGTTGTCCTTGTTGAAGCGGCTTTTCAAGTGCCTGTAAATAAACTTCGGTTTTACCGCTACCAGTCACCCCTTCCAGTAAATAGCATGTGTAACCGGATTGCTGATTGATAGCTGCAAGTGCTACAGCTTGTTCACGATTGAGTTTAGGCTTATCACCCTTTGCTAACGGCTTTGATTGCCAATCACGGTTATATTCAATCGTTTTTTCAATAATGGATTTTTCTAGTAGTGACTTAACGGTGCTGCTGCTAAAACCTAATGCACTTAATTCAGTGACAGGAGTACTGCCCGAGTCTATAAGGTGTTCAATTAATTGGCGTTGCTTTTTACCTGTTACCTTAGTGTTTTGGTCAACTAGTTTGATTATGGGAACTGCAGATTTATCTAGATCCTCACCTTTATTAAGTAGGTTTGGCAGCGCAACTTGATAGCTTTCCCCCAATGGGTTTTGATAATAATGACTGGCAAACTCAACAAGGCTGATTAAGTGACCATCGATAATGGGGTGGCTATCAATCAAACTCGAGATAGGCCTTAGTTTTGACATAAATTCGCTGTCTGATTTGAGCTTAATTACGATACCAATAAGTTGCTGGCGACCAAATTGCACTGCAACTCGGCAACCTACAGCAATATCTGATTGAATATGGGGTTCGATTAAGTAATCAAAATTGCGGTATAACGGCACATTTAACGCAACTTCGGCAACAAGATACATGGAAATTAAGCTTTTATTTAGCGACTGATTTTATGAAATTAAATCACGGCAGGCTATCCGCGGCTAGTATTAAACTTAATTTAAATCACGGTGGTTAAAGATCTTGCTATTACGCAGTTTGTTGGCTAGAATTCGCGCCCTATATATTTTTGTTTAACAACGTATGGTGCCAGACTTCGGGTTTGGAGAGCGATACGGCCTAATTAGAGGTTCACTATGAAAGAAGGTATCCACCCTAAGTACGAAGCAATCAATGCTACTTGTTCATGTGGTAACAAATTTGTAACGCGTTCAACTCTTTGTAAAGACATCCACTTAGATGTTTGTTCAGAGTGTCACCCGTTCTACACTGGTAAGCAAAAAGTGCTTGATACAGGTGGTCGTGTTGATCGCTTCAACAAGCGTTTCGGCGCTCTATCAAGCAAAAAATAAGACGTTTTCGTTCTTATTAAAGAAAGCACCTACGGGTGCTTTTTTTTGTATCTTAATTTCAATATGAATTTTTGTCATCTTTAATGCTTTTTCTATGTCTTTTTATTCTAAGTGGATGGCTATATACTGGATTATAGATGGTTTCAATAGTCACTATTTTTACTATCTGTTGGTCAAATAGTACTTAGTAAGGGTAAAAAAGGGCGTGTGATAAATCTGGTCGGATCTGAATTAACTTCAATCTGGTAATGATTTAGCAGAAAATATCCAAAGCTCATGGTTGTAAATTAAACTATGGTCTTAGGTTAAGATATAACCGCATTTAACTTCTATTTACTCTAAATGCCGTACTATTAAACCAGTATCTCTCACTTTTAACATCGTAGGATAAGGCACGCATGTCTGACATAAGAGAAAAAGCGCTACAATACCATTCTGAACCCGTTCCCGGAAAAATTAGCATTGAACTTACTAAACCTGCAGAAACCGTAAATGATCTTGCATTAGCTTATAGCCCAGGTGTTGCTGAGCCTGTTCGTGAAATTGCTGCAGATCCGAATAATGCCTATAAATACACCGCAAAAGGCAATATGGTTGCTGTTATCTCAAATGGTACTGCTATTTTAGGTTTAGGAAACTTAGGGCCACTAGCGTCAAAACCTGTAATGGAAGGTAAGGCTCTTTTATTCAAGCGTTTTGCTGGTCTAGATTCAATTGATATTGAAGTTAAACATCGCACAACCGAGGATTTTATCAATACGGTTGAAAATATTGCGGACACCTTTGGTGGTATTAACTTAGAAGATATTAAAGCACCAGAATGCTTCGAAATTGAAAAAGCCCTAATAGAACGTTGTAGCGTTCCTGTGTTCCATGATGATCAGCATGGTACTGCGATTGTTACTGCGGCAGGTATGTTAAATGCGTTAGAGATTCAAGGTAAAAAGCTTAAAGATGCACTTATTGTGTGTTTAGGTGCTGGTGCTGCGGCAATTGCTTGTATGGAGCTACTAATTAAATGTGGCGCACAACGTGAGCACATTTATATGCTCGATAGAAAAGGGGTTATTCATACACGTCGTGACGACTTAAATGAATACAAGATGCTGTTTGCCAACAATACGGATAAACGTACATTACAGGATGTAATTGAAGAAGCGGATGTATTTGTAGGTGTTTCTGGCCCTGACTTGTTAGCTCCAGAAGATCTAAAGTTAATGGCAGATAAGCCAGTGGTATTTGCATGCTCTAACCCTGATCCTGAAATTAAGCCAGAAGTAGCGAATGCAGCGCGCAATGATTTAATTATGGCAACAGGTCGTTCAGATTACCCAAACCAGGTAAACAATGTGTTGTGTTTCCCGTTTATTTTCCGTGGTGCACTTGATGTACGCGCAACAGCGATTAATGACGAAATGAAAATTGCGGCGGTTAACGCTATTCGTGCTATTGCTAAAGAACCTGTGCCAGAGGAAGTATTATCTGCGTCTGGTGAATCAAGCCTTGAGTTTGGTAAAGACTATATTATACCTAAGCCAATGGATCCGCGCTTATTACCTCGTGTAGCACGTGCTGTTGCGGAAGCTGCAGTTGCTTCGGGTGTGGCACAAATAGAAATGCCAGAAAATTACATGCTTTAGCCTAGCTAAAGCCAAAAAAAACCTCAGCGTATGCTGAGGTTTTTTTTATTCGTCTTCTAATTCAGGAACCGGTAACCCGCGTTCAGCAAGAATCTCTTTTACCCTTTGCGGAATATGCTCAGGATTATCTTTTCTTAAATCTTCATCGTCAGGCAATGGCTGACCTGTAAATGCATGCAAAAATGCCTCACAAAGTAATTCGCTATTGGTTGCATGACGTAAGTTATTTACCTGTCTACGAGTACGCTCGTCTGTCAGTACTTTCAATACGTTAAGAGGGATAGATACGGTAATCTTTTTTACTTGTTCTGATTTTTTACCGTGTTCCGCATATGGGTGAATATATTCACCGTTCCATTCAGTTGCCATAAAGTGTACTAGCCTATATCTGTTACGATTTAATTTTGACGATAGCCCGTATAGTAAGAGGCAAAATTTTATCGTTTTAAAATATATAGTCAAATATCATTTGTTTGGCTATATAGACGTGTAAAAGTTTTGACTTCCGCTATTTAGTGGTTTAACCTTTTAGACGTCTAAACATCTAAGTAGCAAAGTTATGAAGCAGAGTAAACAAACAACCCTTGCTGTTCGCAATGGCATTACCGCAGATAAGCATCATGGCGCGGTTGTACCGCCATTGTATTTATCAACTACCTATGAATTCGCAGATTTTGATAAAAAGCGTGATTACGACTACGGCCGAAGTGGCAATCCTAATCGTGATATTTTAGCGGATACATTGGCTCAACTAGAAGGTGGCGAAAAAGGGATTGTTACAGCAACAGGTATGGCTGCTGTTCACTTATGCACACAAATTTTAACGCCGGAAGATACAATCTTAATTCCCCATGATTGCTATGGTGGTAGTTATCGTTTATTTACAAGTTTAGAAAAGCGTGGCCTGTTGAAAGTAGCCGTTGTCGATTTTACACATGCGTCTTGCTATGAACAGATAAAAGCAATTAAACCTAAGCTTGTATGGATTGAAACACCGAGTAACCCTGTTTTACGCCTAACAGATATTGCCAAAGTAGTGGAAGTTTCCCATTCGGTTGGCGCCTTAGTTGGCGCAGACAACACCTTCTTATCGCCTGCATTACAAAACCCAATCTCATTTGGGGTTGATATTGTGATTCACTCAACCACTAAATACATTAATGGCCACTCAGATGTTGTTGGTGGTGTTGTAATTACTCGCACTGCAGAATTAGGTGAAGAGCTTGCTTGGTGGGCAAACAACATTGGTATTACCGGTGCGCCATTTGATGCATATTTGACGCTACGAGGTATTCGTACGTTAAATGTGCGTATTAAACAGCACCAAGAAAACGCATTTGCTATCGCACGCTACTTAGAGACTTGTGAGCATGTTGAAACCGTTTACTACCCAGGGCTTGAAAGTCACCCTCAACATGACTTAGCGAAAGCGCAACAGAAGGGTTTCGGTGGCATGGTGAGCTTTAGTATAAAAGGTACCATAGAAGATACAGCGAAGTTTTTAACTAGTGTTGAGCAGTTCAGTCTCGCTGAATCACTAGGCGGCGTTGAGAGCTTAATTTGTCACCCTGCAACAATGACACATGCTGGCATGGCGCCAGAAGCGCGTATAAAAGCAGGTGTAAATGATACCCTTATTCGTATTTCTGTTGGCATTGAAGATGTTGAAGACTTAATTGCTGACCTTGAGCAAGCATTTGCAAAAACGATTAATAAAAACACAGCTGCTGGTGGCGATTCTAAAACCCAGTGTTGTGCCGCGCGACCTGCATTGTGGTGATAAAATAAATGACGAAACAAGTTTATAAATTTGGTGGCTCGAGTTTAAGCAGCGCCAAGCGTTATCATGCAGTTGCTAATATTTGCCATCATTTAAAAGGCGGTGATGCGGTTGTTGTTTCAGCTGCGGGTAAAACAACGGATACGCTTGTACGTTTATGGTCTTGTTACCACAATCAAGATCACAAAGGTGTTGGCGAAGTTATTGCACTGTTAAAAGATCATCAATGCGCACTAATTGCTGAACTGTTAGGAGATAAAAGTGAAGTGTATGCTCACTTTATCGATGATATCAATGCTATTTCTCAACGTGCTGGCTGCGCTGAGTTAGAGCAGGCATGGTTGCTTGCTCATGGCGAGTTGTGGTCTGCACGTTTGCTTGCTCATTATTTAAATAAAATAGAGGTTGCTGCTTGCCATTTTGATAGCAGAGATTTATTTATAGTTGCACAAAATAACCTTAAGCATGAGGAAAATACTGCCCGTTGTCAGGTTTTGAAAAATGATCAGCTTAATGTTGTGACAGGTTTTATCGCTAGTGATGAAAACGGCAGTACGGTGACACTTGGACGCAATGGAAGTGATTACAGTGCGACCTTACTTGGTAAATACTTAAACGCTGATAGCGTAACTATTTGGACTGATACACAGGGTGTTTACAGCACAGATCCTCGCAAAGTTGAAAAAGCGGTAAAATATAACAAAATTAGCCAACAACAAGCCCAATTACTTGCCCGTCTAGGAAACCCTGTTTTACATGCTAAAACATTGACACCATTAAAAGACAGCGATATCAAATTAGTTGTGCGTAGTAGCTACGACAGCCACAGTGATGGCACCAAAGTGGTTGCAAACGAACAGGCTAAAGCAAAGCGTTTTCTTACCACGCTTGCAAGTTCCGATGTTTTTCAGCTGACAAATAGTAATAAAGAAAGCATTAGAGAGTTGAGCATTTTGCTTCAACATCCTTTGCAGCCATTAGAGGTTGATGGTAATACCTTGTTACTAGTGCCAAGCCAGTTTGGTGAGCAGGTTGCAGCATTTTATCAAGAACACGCTGTGCTCATTGAGTCAAATGTGTCAGGTGTTGCGATTGTCAGCGAGCCAGGCAGTGAACCGCAATTACTTAAAAGCGCAAAGCAATTGCTTGAGAAGCAAAGTATGACGTTACGCGGTGCTTGGAGCCAGGATGGCTTTGCAATTTTGTTGGGTGATCAGTTATTAGAAAGTGACACCTTATCATTGCTACACGACGAATTAATCAGTGCAAAACAAGAGTTAGCTGTGATTGTCGCTGGTATTGGTAATGTAGGAGAAGTCTTCTTATCGCAATTAAATAGCCAACTAGAGCGGTTAAATACTTTACTCCCAGTAAAGCTTGTTGGCTTATTACGTTCCACTTCTAGCCTGTTAAATGGTCAGGGTATTGCATTATCGAGTGCAAGTGAGCAGTTTAATGAGCATGCTAAAACCACAACCTCTGAGCAGTTAATCGAGTTTATAAAGGAACTGGATTATGGCCATAAAGTGATAATTGATATTACTGCAAGCGAGCAATTTAGTTTACTTTATCCAGAGTTTGCATTACATGATTGTCATATTATTTCGGCTAACAAATATGCGGGTACTGCAGAGCTAGATTGGTATGAAAATTTACGACGACTACAAACCGAAAAGGGTCTTTTATGGCGTTATAACACCAGTGTAGGTGCTGGTTTACCAATAAACTTTGCACTTAAAGACCTACAAAATTCTGGTGATAAAATTACCAAAATAAGTGGTGTATTCTCAGGCACGTTATCTTGGTTAGGTGCACACTATTCACTTGATAAAAAATTCTCAGAGCTCGTTGAGCAGGCAAGAGAGTTAGGTTTTACAGAACCAGACCCACGTGAGGATCTTTCAGGTAGGGATGTACAGCGTAAATTACTGATTCTAGCTCGTGAGCTTGGACTTTCTCTCAATCTTGATGATATTGAATTATCCGCGTGGATGCCGACTGAGCTTGCAAATGGTACGTGGCAAGATGCATTAACAAAACGAGATTTACTTGATAAGTTTGTTGAAGAGTTAGCCTTAGAAGCTGAAAAAAATGGTAAAACATTGAGGTATGTTGCGGAATTAGACACCACGACTAAACCAGTAATTGCAAAAGTGGGCCTTAAAGCAGTTTCGCCAAATGCAGCTGTTGCTACACTGACCCCTGGCGATAACATCTTTGTTATAAACAGT
The DNA here is from genome assembly GCF_000788395.1 of Pseudoalteromonas piratica. Taxonomy (NCBI): domain Bacteria; kingdom Pseudomonadati; phylum Pseudomonadota; class Gammaproteobacteria; order Alteromonadales; family Pseudoalteromonadaceae; genus Pseudoalteromonas; species Pseudoalteromonas piratica. The sequence goes on along the minus strand of NZ_CP009888.1, from coordinate 340,966 downwards.
GTATGGTATGAAAATAATGCGTTGATTATCCAAGGACCTGGTGCAGGCCGTGAAGTTACAGCTGCTGGGGTACACTCTGACCTTTACTGGTTGTGTCACAAGCTTTCTGAGTAACAATATTAATTGACTAAAACTAAAAAGCCGCTAATTAGCGGCTTTTTTGATGTTTAGAATAACTCTTCGTTAGTTGTGGCAACGTCATTTGATTCGTAAGGGTCGAATAAATTAGGTACCTCTTCTTGCGCAAATTGGGTTGGTGCAGTTCCTTTGATGAAATATTCAAAACGAGATGATTTATCTGTTTTTCGACTAAGTAACCCAGACTTGCGATCAATACGAACAGAGACTAAACCTTCCGGTTGCTCGATAGGCGCACTTGGCATTCCTTTAAGCGCTTCACGCATGTAAGCAATCCATGCAGGTTGTGCGGTTCTTGCACCAGATTCACCGCCAGCAAACTGATTGCGTGTTAAGTTGTTATTGTATTGAACGCGACCTAATCGTTTACCTGGGTCATCAAATCCAACCCAGGTGGTGGTAATAATCTGACTATTAAAGCCGGAGAACCAAGTATCAACAACGTCATTTGTTGTACCCGTTTTACCTGACAAATCATTGCGTTTTAGATCCTTTGCACGCCAGCCTGTGCCAACCCAGCCAGGTTCTCCATAAACAGCTGTTTTCATCGCATCAGCAATTAAAAACGCATTTTGTTCGCTGATAATACGTGGTGCGTAATGGTAACTATCACGGACTTCTTCAGCGGTACACAGGTTGCAAACTACTAAAGGCTGGGCTTGATAAATAACATTACCTTCAGCGTCTTCAATGCGGTCAATAAAATAAGGCTCGATTAAATGACCACCATTAGCAAATGCGGCCATGCCACGCGCAACTTCTAATGGTGTTAATGATGCAGCACCCAGTGAGAGAGCTTCATGAGGTTTGATATCTTCCGGTGAAAAACCAAATTTCAATAAATGGTCTACCGTGTTGCGTGCACCAATGCCCCTAAGCAAGCGAACTGCAACTACGTTCTTTGATTGTGCTAAAGCACGGCGAACACGGATTGGTCCATCATAATTAGGTGGGCTGTTTTCAGGGCGCCATGCAATACGCTGTGCAGAGTTCCAGCTATTGATTGGAGCATCATTAATAATTGTTCCTAGGGAGTATCCATGCTCAATAGCAGCAGAGTAAATGAAAGGTTTAATATTCGAACCAACCTGACGCTTAGCTTGAGTAACACGGTTGTATTGTGATTGTTCGAAGCTGTAGCCACCAACAAGGGCCTTTATAGCTCCGTTTTGTGGATTCAGAGAAACAATTGCACTACTCACATCTGGCATTTGTGATAATTGGTACTGGCCAGAACTGTTTTGCTGTACCCAAATAAACGCACCAGGGTGAAGAATGTCAGATGTTACGGTTGGAGCAGGCCCTTGTCTTGAATGGGTTACATAAGAACGTGCCCATTTTAAGCCATCCCAATCAATAGTAATTGAGCTGCCGTCTTTAAGTATTGCATACGCATTTTGCTCATCAGTTTGTTCGACTACTGCGGCTTTTAAATATCCAAACTCGTCAACTGATTGCAAGTAAGTAAGAATGTCATCGCGTGACCAAAAAGCATCGGTTTCTGAATTCCAAAGATATATTTTGACACCTCGAAAACCATGGCGTTGATCATAATTGTGGATGTTGTCCATTAATGCTTTTTGTGCGGCCGCTTGGTTGCGAGAATCTATTGTGGCAAATACTTTGTAACCGTTATTGTAAGCACCTTCCAAGCCAAAACGAGCGACCATTTCAGCGCGGATCATTTCAGAAATATAAGGTGATGAGAAATCAATTTCAGTACCATGGCGTCTAGCGGTAACGGGAGCATTTTTAGCATCATCATATTGCGATTGCGTGATGTAACCCTCAACTAGCATGCGATGAAGAACAACATTTCGACGCTTCTTGGAGCGCTCGGGGTAACTAATTGGGTTTAGTGTAGAAGGGGCCTTTGGAAGGCCTGCAATAGTCGCAAGTTGTGCAAGTGTTAATTCTTGTAAATCTTTTCCGTAATAAACCTGAGCAGCTGCCCCAATACCGAAAGAGCGATGGCCGAGTGGGATTTTGTTAAGGTAAAGCGTAAGGATTTCATCTTTACTCATTAAGCTTTCGATATGAAGTGCAATGAATACTTCTTTAATCTTTCGCATGAACGCTTTTTCACGGGTTAAAAAGAAGTTTCGAGCGGTCTGCATCGTAATGGTACTAGCCCCTTGCTTCTTTTGCCCAGTAGTTATTAGCACAATTGCAGAGCGCACAATCCCAATGGGGTCAATACCAGGATGTTCGTAAAAACGATTATCCTCTGTTGCTAAAATTGCATTGATAAAGTCCTGCGGAATTTGATCTATGGTAACTGGAATTCGCTTTTTTTCACCAAATTGGTTGATTAATCGACCATCTTTAGTAAATACTTGCATAGGTGTTTGAAGCTGAACGTCTTTTAGAACGGCAACACTGGGTAGCTCGGGCTTTACGTAAAAGTAAAGAATAACTACTGCAAAAGTACCAAGAATGGTACATATGATAATAAAACGTAAAAAGTTTTTTATAAAAGCCACAGAAAATTCCCGAGAATGGACTCCCAATTACAAGATAACACTGGTAGTATATCCTGATTAATTTTTGAATAAAATTTTTTCGCTAGATTTTATAAAGTTATTATAATTATAAAAAAAAGGATTAGCGTTAGGTTTATGATAGGTCAACTGTTTAAAAAGCCACAGCCATTGATGGTTGGTATTGATATTGGCTCACACTCCGTAAAAGCGGTGTTGTTAAGCCAAAAAGAAACGCATTACCGACTTGAAGCGTTCGCTGTTGAGCCGATGCCCAAAGGGGCAATGGCGGAAAGAACCATTCAAGATATTGAAGCTGTTGGTCGTGTAATCAACAAAATCCGTAAAAAGCTCCCCAAGAATATTACGGAAGCTGCAACAGCCGTATCAGGTCAAGCCGTAATCACTAAGGTCATCTTCATGGATGTAGCCTTAACGGATGCTGAATTAGAATCACAAATTGAAATTGAAGCTGATAGTTTAATCCCTTACCCACTAGATGAGGTAAGTTTGGATTTCGAAAAACTTGATGTGAACGATGCTGATCCCTCAAAAGTAAATGTATTACTTTCGGCGGCGCGTACGGAAAGTGTTGAGGCGCGTGCCGGAGCTGTTGAGGCTGGTGGTTTTGTTCCAAAAGTTGTTGATGTAGAAGCTTATTCACTTAGCCGAAATATCGAGCTTTGTTACGATTTGTTACCAGAAGATGCACCAAATAAAATTGTCGCCTTTATTGACGTAGGTGCGACTATGACACTAATTAGCGTTGTGCAAAATGGTGAGACACTTTACACCCGTGACCAGGTGTTTGGTGGTGAACAGTACACGCATAGTATAGTGTCTTATTATAATAAGAGCTTTGATGAAGCTGAACTTGCAAAAACTTCTGGCGACTTACCACCAAACTACACGTTTGAGGTATTAGCACCATTCCAAACGTCATTTTTGCAACAAGTTCGTCGTGCGATTCAAATGTTCTTAACGACAAGTGGTAAAGATCAAGTTGACTACATTGTTCTATCAGGTGGCACTTCACTCATTATGGGTCTAGAAAAATTACTGATAGATGAACTTGGTATTCACTCGGTGATTATGAACCCATTTGAGAATATGGAACTAGCTCCTGGTGTGGATCGAGAATCCTTAGAAAAACATCAAGCTCAGTTAGCTGTAGCGACTGGCTTAGCACTAAGGAGTTTTTCACCATGCCACATATAAATCTCCTCGCGTGGCGTGAGGCGTCACGCAAAGAAGCGCAAAAGCAGTTTTTAAGCATCTTGCTTTTAGTTGTTATTCTCTCTTTTGGTAGCATGTTCGCCTTGAGTATGTTTTACAGTGCATTAAAAGATGGACAGAATGTTCGAAACAATTTCTTGACCTCTGAAATTGCACTACTTGATCAGCGAATAAAGGATATCCGTGAACTAGATAAGCGCAAGGCGAGCTTACAACAGCGTATGCGCTTAATCGAAGAACTTCAAAGTAACCGTAACCTCGGTACTCAGATTATGGATGAAGTTGCGTTAATTGTTCCTTCGGGCGTTTATTTAACAAGTCTTGAGCGCCGTGATAGAGCGTTACAAATTGTTGGTAAAAGTGAATCACACAATCGTGTATCAGCTATGCTACGTAAACTAGAAGAATCTTATTTGTTTGAAGATGCAGTAATGCAAGTAATTGAAGCAGGCGATCAAGAACTACGTCTACTGAATGACTTTAATCTAAGATTTAGAGTTAAGCCTTTTGAAGAAATTAGCGAGGCTCAAAAATGAATATTGATTTAAAATCGCTAAATGAAATTGAATTAGATGAACTCGATTTAGAAAATGTAGGTAGTTGGCCGTTAGTTGTAAAAATTATCGTTTGTGTAATTGCTGCAGGTCTAGTAGCGTTCTTCACCTATTCCTTAATGGTTTCAAGTGAAATTGAAGCTTATGAAAGGGCTCAGCAAAAAGAGCAAGAGCTTCGTACTACATACCGTCAAAAATATGATGTAGCTAGTAAACTTGAAATCTACCGTCAACAGATGGTTGAGATGGAAGAAAAGTTTGCTCAGTTATTGAAACGTCTGCCTACTTCTAGTGAAACACCAGGTCTGATTGAAGACTTATCTTATATAGGTACTTCTAGTGGATTAACATTTCACAAAGTTGAGTGGATGCCTGAGATTGAGAAAGAGTTTTATACGGAACTTCCAATCAAAATTGAAGTGGTAGGAAGTTACCATGACTTTGGAGAATTCGTAAGTAAAGTAGCTGAATTACCTCGTATTATCAGTTTGCATGACTTCACGATCCAAGGTGGTGACACACAAGAGCAATTAGAATTTAGCGTAGTTGCTAAGACTTATCGTTACGAAGGAGAGCGCGAATGAGAAAACTAGCTATTTTAGCATTGCCTCTTATTCTTTGCGGCTGCTTTGATGATTTAACGGAACAACAAGAGTTTATTAATCAGGTTCGTGCCAATACAAATAATAACGTAGAGCCAATTCCTGAAATAAAGAAATTTAACCACTTTGCTTACACTGCCAGTGAAAAGCGAAGCCCATTTGTAGCACCAAAGCCAGAAGTTATTCAGGATCGATTATTGCAGGTACAAAATTGTTTGCACCCAGATCCACGAAGAAGAAAAGAGGCTTTAGAACGTTTCCCACTTGAAAATTTGCAAATGCGTGGAACGATTGGTTCAACAACAGAGTTATTAGCCTTGATCACAGCGCCAGATAATTCGTTGCATGAAGTAGGTATAGGTGGCCGAATGGGTTTATTTAATGGCAAGGTAACTCAGGTTCAAAATGGCTTTATCGAGTTATTAGAGTTAATACCTGATGGTGCAGGATGTTGGAAAGAACGCCTGACGAAAGTGGAAATCGTGGAGGCAGGTAGCAATGCGTCAAGTTAATAATAAAGGGTTTAATAATATGCGATCAACAGTAGGTCTTCTCCGTAAAGGTTTTTCAACTTTACTGACAGCCGGTTTGTTGGTGCTTTCATTTGGGGCATCAGCTGTCCCTCTGCTATATGATGTGCGCTACAACCCGTTACTCGATGGTGAAACTGAAATTGAATTCGTGTTCGATGAAGAAATTTATATTGAACCAAAGATTCAGGTTTTTTCTGAACCAGCACGTATCGAATTATTCTTTGATGAAGCTGACTTTGAAGAAAACTTAACAGAAGTGCTAATCAACAAAGCAGGTGTAAAGCGCGTTACTCATGAATTTGAAAATGATGGATTTAAGGTTACGGTATTCTTAGATTACCTTAAAATTTATCAAACTCGTGTTGATAAAAACTTGTTTTACTTACATGTAAGCGATAACCCAACTCAGGATGTTGCCGAAACGTCTGCAATTGAAGATAGTTCAAGCTACATCAATAAAATCCAAGCAATCGATTTTCGTCGTGGTGAAAGTGGTGAAGCACGTGTAATGATCTTCTTGCAAGAGAATATGGCAGCTATCGATGTAAGCGAGAAAGCAGGAAAAGTAGTCGCCGAATTCCACAACACAGATATTCTTGATGATTTATTATATCAACTAGATGTAATGGACTTTGGTACCGTTGTAAGTACTGTTGAAACGTTTAAAGATGGCATCAATAGCCGTATTGTAATCGACACAACCACAGGATTTGATTACAACTATCAACAACTTGATAATATTTTCACATTAACAGTAGAAAAAGATGAATCTAAGCGCAGCTTCCTAGGTGATGGAAAAGATTATCAAGGTAAACCGATGTCGCTTAACTTCCAAGATATTTCTATTCGCCAAGTGCTGCAAATTATCGCGCAATACAACAACTTTAACTTAGTAACAAGTGACTCGGTGGAAGGTAACATTACCTTGCGTTTAGATGGCGTTCCTTGGGACCAAGCACTTGACGTTGTATTACGTATGAAAGGTTTAGATAAGCGTATGGATGGCTCAATTCTGATGGTTGCACCGACAGAAGAGTTAGCATCACGTGAAGCGAGAGAATTAGAAGTAAAGCAAAAAGTAGCTGAACTTGAACCGCTTTATAGCGAGTACATCCAGCTTAACTATGCGAAAGCGAAAGACTTTTCTGAGCTGTTAAAGTTTGAAGGAAATAGCATTTTATCAAGTCGCGGTTCAGTATCAGTGGATGAGCGTACAAACACATTGCTTATTAAAGACACTGCAGTGAGTATTGAAAGCGTACGTCGTATGATCGAAAACCTTGATATCCCTGTGAAACAAGTGAAAATAGAATCACGCATGGTTACTGTTCGTGACAACGTTCAAGAAGACTTAGGAATTCGTTGGGGCTTTAGTGATCAACAAAATTCTGATGGCGTTTCAGGTACTCTTGAGGGTGCTAACAACATTGCAAATGGAATTATTCCAGCGCTTAGTGATCGCTTAAATGTTAATTTACCCGTTGCAAACCCAGCGGGAAGTATTGGTATTCATGTTGCCAAACTTGCTGATGGCACTTTAATTGACCTTGAGTTATCAGCACTTGAACAAGAAAATGAAGCTGAAATCATTGCTAGTCCAAGTATTACAACTGCAAATCAGAAATTAGCGCGAATTGAGCAAGGTACTGAAATCCCTTATGTACAAGCTGCATCTAGTGGTGCAACGACGGTTGAATTTAAGAAAGCAGTACTAAGTTTAGAAGTAACACCGCAAATTACTCCTGATGACAAGATAATTTTAGACCTTGTGATAACTCAAGATACACGTGGTGATACAGTTCAAACACCAACTGGACCTGCGGTAGCAATTGATACTCAGAAGATTCGTACTCAAGTATTAGTTGATAATGGTCAAACGGTAGTGCTAGGTGGCATTTACCAACAACAGATTGTGAGCAGCACTAAAAAGGTACCGTTATTAGGTGACATTCCTTATTTAGGCTATTTATTCCAATCTAATAGTGAGTTTAATGAGAAGAAAGAGTTACTTATTTTCGTAACTCCTAAAATTCTTAATGAATCTTTGTAGCTAAAAAGGGCTGAATAGCCCTTTTTAATGTATAACACTTGAAAACCTTGCCTATTTGTTGAGATAATCTCCGCCTTACTTTTGGGGACCAGCTAATAAGCGGGGTTTTTTTCAATTTTAGAGTTCGTTTGTACTAAAAGATATGGCTGAAAAACGTAATATATTTCTAGTGGGCCCAATGGGCGCAGGTAAAAGCACTATTGGTCGTCACCTTGCAGACCAACTTCATTTAGAGTTTTTTGACTCAGACCAAGAGATCGAGCGCCGTACAGGTGCAGATATCGCTTGGGTATTTGATATTGAAGGTGAAGAAGGGTTTCGTCGCAGAGAAGAGTCTGTTATTTCTGATTTAACAGAAAAGCAAGGTATCGTGCTAGCAACAGGCGGTGGCTCTATTATTAGTAAAGATGTACGTAACAAGCTTTCTGCTCGTGGCATCGTTGTTTATTTAGAAACACCGATCGAAAAGCAATTAGCACGTACACAACGTGACAAGAAGCGTCCGTTACTACAAACAGAAGAAGAGCCAAAAGATGTATTGGTTCGTTTAGCAGACGAGCGTAATCCGCTTTATGTTGAAGTTTCTGATTTCGTTGTTCGTACCGATGAACAAAGTGCAAAAGTAGTTGCCAATCAAATTATCGAAAAGATAAATTTCTAAATATAAAAGGGGATGCGCATGCTTGAATTATCAGTTAATTTGGGTGAGCGCAGCTACCCAATTTATATTGCTCAAAATAATCTGACCGACAGTCCAAATTTATCTGAATTTGTTCGAGGTCAAAAAGTTGTGATTGTTTCTAATGAGACAATCGCTCCTATCTACTTAAATCAACTAACTTCACAACTACCAAACAATTCTTTCTTGTCGTGCATCATTCCAGATGGTGAACAGTTTAAATCACTCGAATATTTTGAGTTTATTAACCGATTTTTACTAGAGCATAATTGCGGTAGAGATACTTGCTTAATCGCATTAGGTGGCGGTGTTGTTGGCGACTTAACAGGCTTTGTAGCTGCATGTTATCAACGTGGCGTTGACTTTATACAGGTCCCTACCACCTTACTTTCTCAGGTTGACTCTTCTGTTGGTGGTAAAACAGCTGTAAACCACCCTCTTGGTAAAAACATGATTGGTGCTTTTTACCAGCCAAAAGCAGTTTATATCGACAGTAATACGTTGAAAACTCTACCAGATAGAGAGTTTGCAGCGGGTGTAGCAGAAGTCATTAAGTATGGTTTAATTTATGATGCTGACTTTTTTACATTTATTGAAGATAACTTTAGCGCCATAAAAGAGCATCAAACTGATGCATTAAGTAAAATAATCTATCGCTGTTGTGAAATTAAAGCAGAAATTGTTGCACAAGATGAAAAAGAGTCTGGTTTAAGGGCATTATTAAACCTCGGTCACACTTTTGGGCATGCGATAGAAGCTGAAATGGGGTATGGCAATTGGCTTCATGGTGAAGCTGTTGCAACTGGTATGGTGTTAGCGTCACAACTAGCTTTTTTAAGAGGCTATTTATCAGAACAAGAATTGCAGCGTATTATTAATTTGCTCGCTAAGTTCAATTTACCTGTTCAAGCACCTGCTTCAATGTCATGCGATGACTTTGTTAAGCACATGATTAAAGATAAGAAGAACAAACAGGGAGTAATACGTTTTATTATCCCTACATCATTTGGTAAATGTGAGCTTGTTGATGATGTGACACAACAAGAACTTGAAGAGTTATTTAGACTGCATGCAAACTAAAATATTGCCAAGTAGGCAAGCACTAGTAGATCGCATCGAGTTACAGTTTGCTTATGGCAATAATTATATATGTCTAATTTCTGAGGTGGGTCTTGGTAAGAGTTATCTTGCAGAGACCTTCATTTCAGATAAATTTCCCGAATACAATAAATCCTATGTCCAAGGCTCCCGTAGTGCCCAAGATCGTCATTTGTTGGGGCAGATACTAGAGCAAAGCTTTTCCAAACCTCTTATTGATTATGACTTAAGCATTCTTGATAACTTTGCAATCTTATCAAAGGGGAATGTTGAGCCACTATTAATCGTTATTGATGATGCGCACTTTATAAGTGATGAATTCGCCAGCGAACTATTCCAACTAACTGAGCTTTATCAGGGGCAAATTCGAATCTTATTAACAGCTACAAGACAATTACCAGTTAGTGATGCAATTAATATTCATTTAGAGCCTCTAAACCAAATAGAAAGCATTACGTTAATGAAGATGTACTTCCAAGATTTGCCTTATGAAGATGAACCTGTCTTTAAAGCTTTTTTAGAAGCGAGCCATGGTAACCCTCAATTGTTACTAGCTTGGAAAAATGATAATTCGCAACAAAAATTAAAAGTTGAAACTAGAAAAAAACAAGTCAAAATTTATGCTTGGCTGGTCATTGTTGCAATATTACTAACCTTATTTGCAAGCGGTTTGTATTATTACTCAAAACAAGCACACACTATTCAAAACGATTCAGAAATTGGTGCTCCTTTAACGGTAATTACTGCGCAAGATGCTACATCTGAAGTAAATAAGTCATTTGACATCCCTGGTAATCAGCAAAATACTTCTGCGCAGCCAGAACAGCAGCCAGAACAGCAGCCAGAACAGCAGCCAGAACAGCAGCCAGAACAGCAGCCAGAACAGCAGCCAGAACAGCAGCCAGAACAGCAGCCAGAACAGCAGCCAGAACAGCAGCCAGAACAGCAGCCAGAACAGCAGCCAGAACAGCAGCCAGAACAGCAGCCAGAACAGCAGCCAGAACAGCAGCCAGAACAGCAGCCAGAACAGCAGCCAGAACAGCAGCCAGAACAGCAGCAGCCAGAACAGCAGCCAGAACAGCAGCCAGAACATCCCGTCAAAGTACTTTCAGGTAATGATTGGTTTTTATCTCAACCTCAAAGCTATTACACCATTCAATTAATGGTGGTGCGTGATAGGCAAGTGCTCACAAATACTGTGATGGAAAACAATTTAACCTCAACGCAAGTCTATGAAATAACAAAACAAAGCAATGTATTGATTGGGCTTACCTATGGTTTATTTGAAACATTAGCTGAAGCACAAAAGGCAAGGCAACAATTGCCTGAAAGTTTGTTAAAACAAGGTGCTTTTGTTAAATCTATTGGCAAAATTCAGCAACAAATACAAGCAAATAATTAAAGCCATAGTTTAGTCACTGTAGCTAGTGTAGAATAGCTCGCCTTAACGTAATTTATTAAGAAAAATAACCAGCTAGCATGAACAAAAAAACACGCGCATTTCTTAAATGGGCAGGCGGTAAATATAGCTTAGTTGAAGAGCTTTCAAAACGCTTACCAACAGCAGACACCTTAGTCGAACCTTTTGTTGGTGCTGGATCTGTTTTCTTAAATACCCAGTTTAAGCACTATATCTTGAATGATATCAATGCTGATCTTATTAATCTCTACAATGAATTAAAAGATAATCCCGATGAATTTATAGCTGATGCGCGTAAATTGTTCGTTGAAGTTAATAATGATGCTGATGTGTATTATGCATATCGAAAACAGTTTAATGAGTCATCAGATGCCTATGAGCGTGCAATTTTATTTTTGTATATGAATCGCCATGGCTACAATGGGTTATGTCGTTATAATAAAAAAGGTATTTTTAACGTACCATTTGGCAAATATAAACGCCCCTATTTTCCTGAAAACGAATTGTATTTTTTTGCTGAGAAATCACAGCAAGCGACGTTTACTTGCTTAAATTACGAAGAAGTATTTCAAGCTATTCCCGAAAATGCTGTGGTTTACTGTGACCCTCCTTATGTACCTTTGAGCAAAACCGCTTCATTTACAAGCTATGCCAAAGGAGGTTTTGACCTTGATGATCAAGCGAATCTAGCAAACCTTGCAGAGAGCCAAGCGTTTAACCAAGGGAACTCTGTGCTAATCTCAAACCATGATACTTTATGGACACGTAAAATTTATGCTCAAGCGAGCCTAGATGTGATCCAGGTAAAGCGAACAATTAGTCCTAAGGGGAACAAGCGCAATAAAGTTGGGGAATTGATGGCGCTCTACAAATCAGCAAATGCAGATTTTGAAATCTAACCTATTACGATATTTACTACGAATACAATTAAGATAATCAGAGCTACAGTCATCAAGGTAGCTAAGGCAATGAGGTGTTTTACAGATAATTTCTGGAAGTCTTCACGGCGTTTGCTATCACTTTGAATTCCAAATAATGCAGCGATTATGCTTTGTACATACTGCATCACAATCCCCATTATCTTATATGGCTAGTATAATTAGTGTTAGCTTCTTTTTTTCCTGACTCTAATAACTCAAGTAAGTCTAAGTAATGAAATTGAGAGCTTCGACTTTTGCCCGTTAACCATGATAACCAACTCTGGTTAGCTGCGCGGGCTTGACAGTTACCAACCGGTAAGTAGTTAGCATTGTTTGCTTGCATTTGAGAAGGGCAAGAGCAATTAGGATTTGTTGATTCGGTGGTGGTAATCCAAGAGAAAGAAGTCGCAGAAAACACTGTAAAAGCTGCGGCTGATGCTGTGTGTTTGATTCCTTTGCTGAACATAATATGCCCCTTCCTATTCATTACTTGGCTAAAGCTTAACCAAGTTTCAGGAACAACACAATGGTATTTTACCGCAAAATACACTTAGTCCATCTCAAATTATGTTATAAATGTTAACCATTTGTAAAGGTGTTTTTTGAAAAAAAATAAGGTAGAGTATAGTGCGCTTATAATCAAGCAAATCTCTGTTCCCGTTCAATGTGTTAACAAAAAATTTTAAGGAAGTGTTATGTCGCAGTATTTAATTGCACCTTCTATTTTATCAGCCGATTTTGCCCGCTTAGGTGAGGAAGTGGACAATGTATTAAACGCCGGTGCAGATGTCGTGCATTTTGATGTAATGGATAACCATTATGTGCCTAACTTAACGATTGGTCCGATGGTCTGTAAAGCGTTACGTGATTATGGAATAACAGCGCCAATAGACGTGCATTTAATGGTTAAGCCTGTTGATACACTTATTCCGATGTTTGCCGACGCAGGTGCAAGCATAATTACATTCCACCCTGAAGCAAGCGAGCATGTAGACCGTACACTTTCATTAATTAAAGAACATGGTTGCAAAGCAGGCTTAGTACTAAACCCAGCAACACCGCTAAGCTGCCTAGAATATGTGATGGATAAACTTGACGTTATTTTATTGATGTCAGTAAACCCAGGTTTTGGTGGTCAGAAGTTTATTCCAAATACACTTGATAAGCTGCGTGCGGTTCGCAAAATGATTGACCAATCAGGCTATGATATTCGTCTTGAAATTGATGGCGGGGTTAATGTTGATAACATTGCTGAGATAGCTGAAGCTGGCGCCGATATGTTTGTCGCAGGCTCTGCGATTTTTAATCAACCAGATTACAAACACGTGATTGATAAAATGCGTGAGCAACTGGCACACGTTAAATCTTAAAAAACTGAAATTCAGGTCGACAAAAACTTGCTTCCCAGCTCGAAGCATTTAAAATTGTCGGCCTTATTTGTAAATTATATTAGTAAAGGAAAATCATGACAAAGCCTGTAGTGTTAAGTGGCATTCAGCCAACCGGTGGTATGACAATTGGTAATTATATCGGTGCCATTAACCAGTGGCTTAAGTTGCAAGAAAATCATGATTGTTACTTTATGCTTGTTGATTTGCATGCCCTAACTGTTCGTCAAGATCCTGAAATATTAAAACAACGTGTTCTTGATGGTATTGCATTATATGCAGCTTGCGGTATTGACCCTGAGAAGTCAGCATTATTTGTCCAATCGCAAGTACCAGAACATGCACAACTTGGTTGGGTGTTAAACTGCTATGCGCAAATGGGCGAACTTAACCGCATGACGCAGTTTAAAGACAAATCAGCAAAAAATGCCAATAACATCAATGTTGGTTTATTTAGTTACCCTGTATTACAAGCGGCTGATATTTTACTTTATCAAGCTGATCAAGTGCCTGTAGGTGAAGACCAAAAGCAACATCTAGAACTTACTCGTGATATTGCAACGCGTTTTAATAACTTATACGGCGATGTTTTTACAATCCCTGAGCCTTACATCCCTGAGTTTGGTGCTCGTGTCATGAGTCTACAAGACCCGACCAAGAAGATGTCTAAGTCGGATGATAATCCAAATGGTTACATCATGTTATTAGATGAGCCGAAAAAGATTGAGAAAAAGCTTAAAAAAGCAGTAACTGACTCTGATGAGCAAGCGCGAATTTATTTTGATACACAAGAAAAAGCAGGTGTTTCTAATTTATTAACCCTGTTATCTGTGGCTACAGGTAAAACAATTGAAGAGCTTGTTCCAACTTACGAAGACAAAATGTACGGTCATCTAAAGAAAGATACAGCAGAAGCCGTAGTGAACATGATTGAACCAATCCAAGCACGCTTTAAAGAAATACGCGAAGATCAATCATTGTTGAACAGTATTATGAAGTCTGGTGCTGAAAAAGCAGGCGAACGTGCAGAATCAACGCTTAAATCGGTTTATAACGCGCTTGGTATGATCCCTCGTCCTTAATAGAGCGTTTTAACGTTAAATAAGAGCCAGGCGTCGCCTGGCTTTTCTATAAATAGGTATATTTCATGCTGTTAATGATAGATAACTATGATTCGTTTACTTACAACCTTGTGCAATATTTTCAACGTCTTGATGTTGAAGTCAAAGTTGTTCGTAATAATGAGATTTCGGTATCTGCAATAGCAAACCTAAAACCCCAGTATGTAGTTATATCGCCAGGCCCTTGTTCACCTAATGAAGCGGGTATTTCACTTGAGGTTGTTAGTCGCTTAAAGGGACAATTTCCGATTCTTGGAATTTGTCTCGGCCATCAAACTATTGCGCAAGCGCTTGGTGGAAATGTGGTGCGTGCAGAGCGTGTGATGCATGGCAAAACATCAAAAATAATCCATACTAATCAAGGGGTATTTAGTGGTTTACCCATGCCACTGGAAGTTTGCCGCTACCATTCGCTGGTAGTCGAAAAGGCGAGTTTGCCAAAAGAGCTTAAAGTAACAGCTTGGAGTCAAACAGCGGAGAGTGTGGAAAACGAAATTATGGGTATCCAACATGAAAGCATGGCGCTTGAAGGGGTGCAATTTCACCCTGAAGCAATTTTGACTGAGTCAGGCTTAGCACTCTTGAATAACTTTATAACCAAATATCGGTAAAGAACGGCTTAATGAATACAGCAATAAAGCAAAAGTGGCAGATTGAGATGTTGCTTGGCAGATTTCATGATTTACTGCTGGGACAAAAGTTCGCCCAGCAGCAAATAGGCTATATTCATACTCTTGATATTGATTACGGTGAACCATTACCGATTCGCAAACTATTAGAAGTTGAGCAAGTTGCAGCGAAAGCGCGGGAAAAAATAGATTCAAAAAATGCGCAATTTATCGTTGATGTCAATGCGGATCTACACCAACAAATAGAAGATGAAATTGATAAACTAATAAACGATATTGATTATATCTATAAAGAAATTATTCAAATACAAGATAATATACCGGCTACATTGGATATTCTGGCTGTTAAATCAGCCTCAGTAGGTCGGATTGACCCACTAATTAATGACCTTCACTGGCTTGGTGAAGATATTTTAAAGTTAATAAACCTCCCGCAATATCGCCAAGAGAAAGATCCTGCAAAAGCGGTTCGCGTAGATAATGTCTCACTTGCGCTACGTTATATAGGCTTAGATAATTTAAAGCTGATAGTACCAACATTCTCATTAAAGCACTGGACACCGCACAGTACCGCTCCCTTTGATATGCTTAAACGAAAACTTTGGGAAACAGGTATGGCTGCGGGTATTGCATCGCGTAAATTAGCAGAAATAAGTAATCAGGACCCATATCAACCCTTTGTGCTTGGCATGTTCCATGGCGTTGGGAATATGGCGCTCATTAGGCTTTATTTGCGATTATTTGATGTGATATGGGAGAAAAATGCACGAGAAGCAAGAGAAAACGGTCAAAAAGAACGTCACTCTGCGCTTTCCGAGTTACAACCTGATGCGCTTTTCTTACGAAATTTATTGGTTGAAAAAGGTCCGACTGTATCATGTGCATTGATTGAGCAAATGTCACTTAAATATATTCCGATCGCATCAGCAATGCGCGAAATCGCCGAAAATACAGTCTTTACTGAATGTACGCCACTGGCACAGACCGTACTTAAAGGGCGAGCTTATAGCCACTATAAGTTTTTACAAAAGCATGCACTTATTGAGCCTGATGAGGCAAAAGCACTTTTTACGTTTTACAAATTCAGTGCGAATGAGCTTAAATTATTGGCGAGCACCAGTTTGCAAAACTTACAATTACGCATTGAGCGTTAATCTTTCTTTATTTTTCACAATTTTTTTACGCCTATTCATGCAAGATGAATAAATTTCATTAATTTAACTAATTACTAGCCTGTATAGCAACGTGTGATAGAACACTCATCAATAAATTAAAATAGTTATTCATATAACATGAAAATTTATACGAAACCCTTGAATTTAAAGGTGTTGGAGCTATTTTTAATGGAGACAGTTGGGGATTTTTCTGGAATAATGATAGTCCGAATTTTGCCCGATATAGCGGGCTTAGGTGTCACAAAAGTGTAATTAAGCCATGTGAACCTAAAAATTGATGAGGAGTAAACATGACAGTTTCAAGAGCATTATTTGACCAAGTAATGGTACCTAACTATTCACCTTCTGCGGTAATTCCAGTTAAAGGTGAAGGTTCACGTGTATGGGATCAACAAGATAACGAGTATGTCGACTTTGCTGGAGGCATTGCGGTTAATTGCTTAGGTCACTGTCATCCTGCGCTTGTTTCAGCACTGAAGGAACAAGGCGAAAAGCTATGGCATTTATCAAATGTGTGGGCTAATGAGCCATCACTTCGCTTAGCGGAAAAGTTAACGAAAGCAACATTCGCTGAAAAAGTATATTTTGCAAACTCTGGCGCAGAAGCAAACGAAGCTGCATTAAAACTTGCACGTCGTTGGGCACTTGATAAATTCGGTGCCGAAAAATCACAAATTATATCATTCAACAAAGGCTTCCACGGCCGTACATTCTTCACTGTAACAGTTGGCGGTCAAGCTGCTTATTCTGATGGTTTTGGCCCTAAACCTGGTGATATTGCACACGCTGATTACAATGACCTAGCATCATTTGAAGCACTTATTTCTGATAATACATGTGCTGTTATGCTTGAACCTCTTCAAGGTGAAGGTGGTGTAGTAAGCCCGACAAAAGAATTTATCCAAGGTGTTCGCGAGTTATGTGACAAACACAACGCGCTACTTATTTTTGACGAAGTACAAACAGGTGTAGGTCGTACAGGTGATTTATACGCTTACCAAGGATTAGGTGTAACACCTGATATCTTATCAACAGCAAAAGCGCTTGGTGGTGGTTTTCCTATTGGTGCAATGCTAACAACAACAGAAATTGCGAAGCACCTTAAAGTAGGTACGCACGGTTCAACTTATGGTGGTAACCCATTAGCATGTGCAGTTGCAGAAGCCGCATTCGATACTGTTAATACAACAGAAGTACTTGAAGGTGTTACTGCAAAAGAAGCGTTATTCAGAGAGCTACTTGCTGAAATTAATGCTGAATTTAACGTATTTGCAGAAGTGCGTGGTAAAGGTTTATTACTAGGTTTAGCACTTAACGACGAATACAAAGGTCGTGCGAAAGAATTTATGACGGCTGGTGTAGAACATGGCGTAATGGCGCTTGTAGCAGGCGCTGATGTTGTTCGTTTCACGCCTTCATTAGTAATTCCTGAAGCTGATATCCGTGAAGGTATGGCTCGTTTTGCTAAAGCTGTAGCACAAGTTGTTAATGGCTAAGAGCAAAGGTAGAAAAGCAGCATTTTGCTGCTTTTCTTAATTTTACTATAGGGGCTACCAATGATTATCGTTCGTCCGATTAAAAGCTCGGATTATCCAGCTTTAATGAAGATTGCTGAGGATTCAGGCCATGGCTTCACGTCTTTGCCGCAAAATGAAGAACTGCTTAAATCTAAAATAGCGCGTTCTGAAAACAGTTTTAACAAATCTGTATCACATCCTGAAGATGAAGGTTACTTATTTGTGATGGAAGACCTATCAACGGGTGACGTTGTCGGTACTTCTGCAATTGAGGCTGCGGTTGGTTTAGATGACGCATTTTACCATTATCACTTAAGTAAGGTGATCCACTCATCACGTGAACTTAACGTTTACAAAGCAGTAGATATTCTTACCTTGTGTAATGATTATACAGGTGCAACTGAGTTATGTACTTTGTATCTTCAAGATCACTACCGTAAAGGTGGAAATGGTAAGTTGTTATCCAAAATGCGTTTTATGTTCATGAAAGCGCATGCTGAACGTTTCGCTAATAAAGTATTGGCTGAAATGCGTGGTGTGTCTGATGAAAATGGCGAAAGCCCATTTTGGCAATGGCTTGAAGAACACTTCTTTTCAATGGATTTTCCAACGGCTGATTACCTAACGGGTATTGGTCAAAAGGTCTTTATTGCCGAGCTGATGCCGAAATACCCAATCTATGTCAATCTGTTAAGTAAAGATGCACAAGCTGTGATTGGGCAAGTACACGAAAAAACACGCCCGGCAATTGAATTGCTAAAAAGTGAAGGTTTTACCTTTAATGGCTATGTTGATATTTTCGATGCTGGACCGACAGTTGAAGCTGATGTCAGCAACATCAAAACAATTCGTGATTGCCAAAATCGTAAAGTGATTATTGGCGAGATGAATGCTGATGCTCAGCAAAGTTATATGCTTTCAAATCATAAGTTGGTTGACTTTAGGGCATTACTATCGACAATGACCTTGGATGCAAGCAGTGACACTATTACTCTGTCAGCTGAACTTGCAAATGCGCTACATGTTTCTGAAGGTGATGTGATTACTGTCGCACCACTTTAAATAGTTAGGAGAAATTGAGATGACTCACGCCGCTCAGTTTATAAATGGCCAGTGGTTAGCTGGTGAAGGAGCTGAATTTAGCTCGTTAAACCCTGCAAAAGGGGAAGTAATTTGGTCAGCAACTGCTGCAACTGCAGAGCAAGTTGACGCTGCAATTAAAGCTGCTCGCGAAGCGTTCTATAGCTGGACTGATTTAACATTTGAACAACGCTTAGAGATTGTTAAGAAATTTGCTGAACAGCTTGCTGAAAATAAAGATGAGTTAGCGAATGCTATCGCTCTTGAAACCGGTAAACCACTTTGGGAAACGGCAACGGAAGTTGGCGCAATGATTGGTAAAATCGGTATTTCTGAAAAAGCGTATTTAGAGCGCACAGGCACAGTTGAAAACCCGATGCCTCAAGGCCGTGCTGTGATCCGTCACAAAGCCCATGGTGTTGTAGCGGTATTTGGTCCTTATAACTTCCCTGGTCACTTACCTAACGGTCACATAGTACCTGCGCTATTAGCCGGTAATACGGTTATCTTTAAACCGTCTGAACTTACGCCAATGGTTGCTGAGTTAACACTTAAGCTGTGGGAAAAAGCAGGCTTACCTAAAGGCGTTATTAACCTAGTACAAGGTGAAGTTGAAACTGGTAAGGCACTTGCGTCTCACCGTGGTATTGATGGTTTGTTCTTTACAGGTTCATCGCGCACAGGTCACTTAATTCACCAGCAGTATGGTGGTCAGCCTGGTAAGATCCTAGCACTTGAAATGGGGGGTAATAACCCGCTTATCGTTAAAGATGCGGCAGACACCAATGCTGTTGTTCACGATATTATCCAATCAGCGTTCGTATCGAGCGGTCAACGTTGTACGTGTGCACGTAAGTTATTTTTACCAGCTGGTGAGCAAGGTGATGTTATTCTTACCAAGCTTATTGAAGCGACAAAAGCAATCAAAGTTGGTTTTTTCGACGATGAAGAACAGCCGTTTATGGGGTCAATGATCTCTGAAGCAGCTGCTAAGTCGATGATGGACGCTCAAGCGCAACTACAATCTCTTGGTGGTGAATCATTGATTGAAATGACACACACTGCGGGTACAGGCTTTGTAACGCCAGCAATTATTGAGTGTACTAATATTACTGATTTCCCAGATGATGAGCACTTTGGCCCATTATTGAAAGTATTCCGTTATACAGACTTTGATGCTGCGATCGAGAAAGGCAACGACACTGATTATGGCTTATCGGCAGGTTTATTAAGCGATAATGCTGCTGATTATGATCACTTCTTACGTCGCATCCGTGCGGGTATTGTAAACTGGAACCGTCCAATTACTGGCGCATCAAGTGCGGCACCATTTGGTGGTATTGGCGCTTCAGGTAACCACAGAGCGAGTGCTTACTACGCGGCAGATTACTGTGCGTACCCAGTTGCATCAGTAGAATTAGAAAAGGTTGCTATGCCAGCAACATTAAGCCCAGGTATTAAAATTTAGTACTTGGTTTAATTAAAAAAGCAGCGCAAGCTGCTTTTTTTATGTCTATAGTTAGTGTGATATTAGTTAAATTGCTACGACATCAGGGTAGTTTACTAATGAAAAAGTATAGGCTAGCAATCTCGAAGCTAATCTGCTTAAAATAGAAACAAATTATGATGAAGTAGTAGGGCAAATAATGGTAATTGATAAGCAAGGTTATGATGAGCTCATTATGTATTTAACAGAACATTTATCCTTGTTCGAAAAGCCTGGCGAAGTGCGCCCCGGTGCGCCTACGGTAATGGCACTGATTGAGGACGATATTGCTGAGCAAATAATTAACCTTTGCATGCAGCATGAAGATTTAAGTGTTGATGACCGCAGCCTGATTATGCGCGAGGTTGATGGTATTGTGTATGATCTACAAGAAGTATTGTCAGGCGTGATTAATCAACCAGTAACTATTGAGCAACATGCATTTATTGATGAGTTTGCAGGTTTAGTTAAAAACTTATTCGATTCAGCTGTGTCATAACGCTATCTCAACAAATCCGTTAACCTCTTTTTATTGCTATCTTTTTTTGCTTGCATACAATCGTTGTTAGATTAACAAATAAGAGTGTAAATAATGCAAGCAAATGTTAAATGGGTAGATGGTGATACTTTTGTCGGTTTATCACATTCCGGACACAATGTCGTATTTGATACTGGCAGTGATAGTGCAGCGCCAAGCCCAATGGAAATGGTGTTAATGTCGGCAGGTTGTTGCTCTTCGGTCGACGTTGTTAGTATTTTACAAAAATCGAAACAAAACTTTTCAAACCTTGAAGTAAAACTCTCTGCAGAGCGAGCAGAAACAACACCAAGAGTTTTTACTAAAATTAATCTACACTTTGTTGTTACTGGTAAAGATGTCTCAGAAAAACACCTTTCCAGAGCGATTAGTTTGTCTGCAGAAAAATACTGCTCTGTTGCACTAATGCTGGATAAAACCGTAGATATTACACATAGCTACGAGATCGTAGAAGAATAGCGAAAATAGTCCTTTTGCGCGGGTGGATTTTCATATAAAATCCGCCATCTTCAAATGCGAAATCGCGATTATTTTATACAATTGAGGGTGGTTTACAGTGCCAAAGCCATTTAAAAAATTAAAGCTACACGGTTTTAATAATCTGACAAAAAGCCTTAGCTTTAGTATATATGATGTGTGTTATGCAAAAACACCAGAGCAACGTAAAGAATACATTGAGTATATTGACGAACAGTATAGTGCTGAACGCCTGACCGATATTCTAGGTGAAGTTGTAGATATTATTGGTGCAAATATTCTCAATGTAGCGCGTCAAGATTATGACCCTCAAGGCGCTAGTGTAACTATTTTAATCTCAGAAGAGCCTGTTGCTGATGCGACTGCTCAACAAGAAGAGCCAGGTCCACTTCCGGATTCTGTAGTAGCACACTTAGATAAAAGCCATATTTGTGTACATACCTACCCTGAAGAACACCCTCATGATGGTATTTGTACATTCCGTGCTGATATTGAAGTGTCGACCTGTGGCGTTATCTCACCACTGAAGGCATTAAATTTCTTAATTCACTCTCTAGAATCAGATATTGTAACAATCGACTATCGTGTGCGTGGCTTTACCCGTGATGTTGATGGTAAAAAGCATTACATTGACCATGATATTAATTCAATTCAAAACTTTATGTCGGAAGATACTCAAGATGCGTATCAGATGATCGATGTGAACATGTATCAGGAAAACTTATTCCATACGAAAATGTTACTTAAAGAAACCGATCTGAATACATATTTATTTGGCATCACAACAGATGATCTATCTGAAGAAGAACAGGTGGAAATTCGTCATAAGCTGACACGAGAAATGCACGAAATATTTTACGGCAGGAACTACCCAGCTGACTCAGCAGTTTAATAAAAAAGGCGCTTTTAGCGCCTTTTTTTATATCGAATTAGTGTCTTATTTTAACTTCAAAAGACTACTTATCAGTTTTGATTACTTTTGGAGGTACTCTCACAGGTGGTTTTCCTAAAGAGCCAACATCAGTTACATCACTGACTGCTTGGTTTGTATCATTGGCAATATCATTTATCTGAAGTTGCATTGCAAAGTATAAAATTAAGCTAATCATCTTTGTTCTCTATTGTTATTGCAATTAAAGTATGAACTGCGATCAAAGCACTTGTTTATTAATCAAGCGCAAACAATGATTGCTCATTTTTTGCTCTGCATCTACCGTTAAGGGCATTGAAATATAAACAAATGTAAACAAGCTCAAATATTTTAAAGGAATCAGCTTTATAAAGTTTATTAATAATCGAACTGAATGCCCAAAGATACACTGAGTCCTCGCATATAATCCTGCCCGTCAATTTCAACGGTATCAAGCGTTGATGCAACATCTAAATTGATAAACTTCATAAACGTTAACCCAGCATTCAAGTAGGCTAGCTCTGAGCCTGCTAAATTACGACTAAAGCCCACTCGAGCGCTGGGTAACCACCAACTATCTGCGGCATAACCTGCGGTGAAGTTAAGCCATTGGAATTTATCAAGCATAGGGTCGTTAATGGCATTAGCATCTACTTCAAGGCTAAAACTCCATTTATGATCTTCACTGAATAGAGCGCCTTGCAAAGTAAGTTGGCGTTCTAGTGTAAATCGCTCATTTTTGTCGAGTTGCTGAAGTACATAAGGGGAATTAAAGCGGCGTCTATCAATTTGTGGAAAACGATAGTCGCTTTCTATGGCATTTTTCAAATGGCCAGCAATAAGGTAATTGTTACTTGCAAATGACAACCCAAAATCAACATCAAAGCCATGTTGATAACTGTAATCGCCATTCTTTATATCATCGAAAATGGCTTCGGCATCTTCTAAGTCGCCAATTCGTACCCCTAAACTTGTCATACCAATATTGAAATAAGTAGGTTTAACGCCCCAATATAATGTGCCGTAATCGTTTTCATATTGAGCGCGCGAGTAGGATAAATTGACCTTACTAATCCGAGCCGATTTCACAAGTAACAGGCTATCGTTTGTGACGATTAATTTAACCCCTTTATTTTGTGGGTTATACAGCATTTTTAATCCAGCACTTAAGTCCAGTTCTTGAATTCCATCATCTTCATCAAAATCAGGTATTCGCATTAACTCATTTTTTGCTTGCTCAGCATCAAATTGGATCTGCTCTAAAATGCCCTCAGCTTTTGAGTAGCCTGTGTAACTCGTGCCGAGTAATACCGTGCCACCATAAAAATCCGAACTTAGCAAAAACGGAGCTTCTAAGCCTAATTCAGCTTTACCGTAACCTTCAGTCGCAATCAGCGCAAGTAAGCTTGCTAGTGATACCACTTCATTTTTTAAGATATCTAATCGATCTTCTAAGTTAGGGTATGTTTCAAATAATTTATCCCAGTCGATGAGTTCGGGTGTCTCTATGGGGTTAGTTGGTGTTCCTGGAGGGGGTTCTGATTGTTCAAAGTCACCAGATAATTTATTGTATGCTTCAAAAAGCTCGTCCAAATTACCATATTCGAGTGATGCAGTGCCATTGAGCATTGCACCTGTCATTACATGGTTATCATCACGTTTAACAACCAAGGCGGTGTTTGCTGGATTAGCATCGCTAGTTAAAGCCCGTTGCGAAAAATTTAATTTAGTATGTTTAGATTGAATGTTTGCAAGTGCAAAGTTAAAGATACAGCTAGAGATGCACAGTACAATGATGGAATAGGGCAATATCTTTCGCATATTAAAAATCTTTAATTAGAAGATAGGCTTAAAAGTATACTCAAGAATAAAATGTATACACAATGAATTGCTACAAGTAATTTAAATTATTGTAATTGTGAAAGAAAATACAAAAGGGAGTGTTATAGAAAAATGGTGGCCCCACCCTGACTTGAACCATTATATGGGGTAAATGACTTTTCAAAAAGAAGTTGATACTGTCCGTCCGTTTCGTGAATAGCTTCCAGTGTGAGCTTTAGGTAGCATATCCTGTCTTTGATGTGGTACTCTTAAAATGTAACCTTTAGGTTGTATTTATTTCTAAACACTCTCTGACCTGTCTAATTAAATCAGTTCACCGATTGAAAAACTGGTAACAGTCAGGTCAAGTCTGAGCTAGTATATTTTATTTTTCTTACTTTTTAACTTCAATTAGCTTCCCATTTGACAAAGTGTAAACTTTGTCGGCACTTGAAATGGTTTCGGGTCTATGAGCCACCATTATTCTAGTTATATTTAAAGATTTAATTTTATCATTGATCATTTTTTCGAGGGAGATATCTAGATGACTAGTTGCTTCATCAAGGAATAATATTTTGGGCTCTTTATATAATGCTCTAGCTAATAGGATTCTTTGCTTCTGACCACCAGAAAGAACAGAGCCCATTTCACCAATTAATGAATCAAAGCCCATTGGCATTTTGATAATATCCTCATAAACCCCTGCATTTTTAGCGCATTCCTCGACTTTATCGAATTTAATATGTGTATCAAAAAAGCTGATATTTTCTCTAATTGAGCCAGATATCAATTGATCATCTTGCATTACGGCTGCTATTTGGCTTCTATAATTCTCTATCCCTAAATGATTTATTTCTTGACCATCAATTAATAAGTTTCCTCTTTGAACTCTAAAAATACCCATCAGTAATTTTAATAATGTTGATTTACCTACTCCTGACGGGCCAGTAATTGCTATAGATGAACCAGCATCAATTTTTAATGATAAGTTTTCAAAAATATATGGCTCATCGCTGGTATATCGATAGCCAATGTTATCTATCATTAAGTTACCTTTTATTAATCTTTTGTTTTGAATTCTTTTGCCAGTATTTTCTTTATCAGTCAATGCAATGTCTGCAATTCTACCAAGGTGTAAGTTCAACATTTTAATCTCTAGTAATTTTTCTATGAGAGCTATCATTCGACTCGAAAACTGCTGTTTGTACGACATAAATGCCATCATCATACCTATAGTTAATCCACCAGCCATAACAGCCTTTGCAGCTAAAAAAATTATTATGATTTTTTCAAATCCAAAAATGCTGTTATTGAGAGTTGTAAAGAGGATGTTTAATTTGCCAAGTTTAATAGTTGCATTAATATTGTCTGCATAGCAGTTTTGCCACTTTATTTCTCTTTTAGATTCACCATTAAATAGCTTTATACTTTGAACACTTCTTACTGTTTCCATAAAGTTTGTGTTCTCTTTGGCTGCAGTAACAATAGAGTCTTCAGTTAACCTCTTCATTGGTGAGAACAAAACTAATCTTAAAAGAGCATATAAAAGAACCGCCGATATGACTACTAAGCTTAGTTGAGGACTATAGATATATATTAGAATTAGGGTTGATAATGCCATTAAAGCATCAACTAATATTTCAACTAAACCTGTAGTTATTATTTTATTAATAGAATCTAATGATTCGAAACGCGAGACTATATCTCCTGTATGTCTTTTTTCAAAAAAACTAAGTGGGAGTCTTAGCAGATGTCTAAAAAGGTTTGATGCAAGTTGAATACTCAAAATACTGCTTAGGTGTAGTGTCACTAAAGACCTAAACGCAGTAGTTAATATGTTGATAATTGTTAGTAATGCAAACCCTAAAGCTAAGACTATCAGCAAGTTATAATCATGACTAAGTACTACTTCATCTAAAACTAATTGAAGATAATATGGACTGGCAAGAGCAACAAACTGTAGAATTAAGGATAAGAATAGAATTCTTAATAACGCGGGAATAAGGCCTATCATTTTATTCCACAAGTCTTGAATTTTTACCTTTTGTCTAACATCTTCCTTTTTAAATTCACTTGTTGGTGTTAATTCTAAAGCTACACCTGTGAAATGTTTAGAAACTTCATTATAGCTCAACCTTCTGAGCCCAATTGCAGGGTCATGAATTTCAATATAATTTTTGGTCGCTTTTTTTAAGACAACAAAATGGTTTAAGTCCCAGTGAAGAATTGAAGGTTGTTTGAGGTTTGTTAATTCATGTAATTCTAACCTAAGCGCCCTAGAGGATAGCTCTAGCTCATCAGAAATCGAAATGAGCTGATGTAATGTTGAACCTTTCAGAGATGTTTCAAATCGCTTTCTTAAATAATTAATATCTACTTTCTTACCAAAAAAGCTACTAATCATAACAATACAAGCAATACCACACTCAGATAATTCTGACTGGATTATCTGAGGAAGTTTGTTTGATGAATTGAAATTTACTAGAGATAGCAGACTAACATTATTTTCCAATTTAGAATTTCCCTGTGATGCTAAAGATTGGTTCAAGCAACCACTCTAAAAGAGTTCTGCGTTCCAAGATTATATCGGCTTCAAGCAGCATTCCTGCTTGTAGTTCAGATTTACGTCCATATAATGATACTGCCTGATCTTCTAATTTTACTTTCACTTTATATACAGGCTCTTTAATTTCAATTGGTACAAGAAGTTCACCAGGCAAAATGACAGACTTTGAGACTTCAGAGATGATGCCTTTTGCAACACCAAACCGTTGATATGGGAAAGCCTCATACCTAATTCTCGTGATCTGATTTTTATTTATAAATCCATATGATCTTGTTGGAATTAATAATTCAGCTTCTAAATGTGAATCTTTTGGTATTAACGAAAGTGAAGGAATATGTGAAAAGACCATTTCCCCCGAAGAAACTTGTATAGAAGTAACCTTACCTGCACTTGGCGATAACACATCAAGTGATGTTTTTTCGCTAATATCTTCTTTTCGTAAGGTTAATTCAGAAATCATTTTATTAATGTTAAGTAATTGCTTTTCGAATTCTATTGGTAAAGATTCTAAAGCTATATTTTTCAAGTTTAATAATTCGAGTTGCTTTTCACGATGTGATTCATTTACAGCTATATCGCCAATGATGCTTAAATAAGCCTCTTCTTGTTCATTGAAAAGCTCTTCTGAGATGTTATTCTTCTCATGTAATCTGAGAAACTTTTTTCTTCTTTCTTTGTTTATTTTGAGCCGCTTTTTTAAAGCATTAATTTGGGTGTCAAGAGTAATAAATGATTTCTTTAAATATTTGATAGACTCTTCTAGTTCTTTTTTCTTTAAATCATTTAAGTTCTTTAATATAACTTTCTGTTTCGTCGCATCTTTAATCTGTTTTTCAAGTTCTAATATTAAGTTTTCGCTTCCTTGAGTACTCATAATATTTTCACTTTTTATACTAAAAAGTTTTTGACCTTGTTCTACAAAATCTCCTTCAGATATAAAAATATTGTCAACAATTCCACCTCTATGAGGGTAAACCTTTTTAAGACCTAAGTTTGGTGTAAGGTACCCTTTGACTACTTCCTTTCTATTTAATGAAGCAAAAGACAAAAAAAGGACGATTAGTGCTGTTATTAATGTTAAATAAAAAGTAATAGTCGTAAAATTTTGGGGTTGAGTAAGTATTACATTGCCTAAAATTTGTGACTTTTTATTTTCAATAACCTCATTTCTAAATAAGTTTGCCATATAACTTTTTTATCACTCTAAAACCATAAGAAATACTGCAAAGTTATTTTGTAGAGAGTGAATAATGAAACTCACAAAAAAACCACACAATATAGAATTTTCTTTCCAAACTAAAAATGCCAATGAAAATATATAGAATGGCAAAAAAGTAACTACTCCCCATACAGGGCTAACATATGAGTGCATTCCAGCCCAAATGACTGCAGAAATAGCAGAAGTTAAATGTATATTTTTAGAGAAACGATTAATAAACAAAATCCCTATTAATAGTAGTAAGGTCTCAACTAATGGCGTGAGAAAGCCTAAAATAATAATTAATTCTGTAAAGTTCCCTTCAAAACTTTTTCCGATATCTTCTGCTGGGAATATGATATTTAGGATCAAAAAGATTGAAATAGACGAGATCAGAGATATTAATAAAGATAAGGATATATAGCTAATAATGTTTTTTTTGTTCGATAAGTAGTTAATCACTTAGGTTCACTCGAAGAGATATGGGAGGGGTAATAAATTCCACCTCCCCAAGACATCTTAAGAACTAATCTTTGTCTTTATCAATCAATAAAGTAACAGTTTTGGTTTGTACGTTGACAGATATTGGAACGTTCATAACCAAATCATCCCAATCTGCATTCCAAGCACTCTCAGCTGCTGACTTGAGCTGGTCGTACAACATACCTCCGGCAATAGCTTCACCAAGCCACTTTAAGAATCGACCTCTAGATCCACCACTAACTTCGCAAATTTCCAACGCATTTAATTCACGCACGATGATTTTCCTTTTTTTAGATTGGTATTTATAAGGATATTCAGAGAATTGGCTAAGATTTTTTGCATATCCTTATGCTGTAGTTAGCAAGGAATTTGCTAACGAGTTAATAATAATACTCTTTGATATGGGTTTTAATACTTTGTTTACATTCATTTTCAAATTATTATCATACCTGCTGTTTGTTTTTTGGAGTGCCTATATAAATCTGCAAACTAGTTTTTGTTGTTTTAGGTGAAGGTTAATCAAAAATAATAAGTTGTTTTGAAATATACGCTTATTTGTCATTTCAGATAATTATGTACAGCAACAGTTTGTGGTGGCAGAATCTGATAAATTTGTGTCACCGATATTACCTACAGTGTACTCTGAGTTCAGCGACAGCAAGGATTGCTCAAATGGACCACGAGTCTATTTGAAATTCATAAATAATTGAACTGAAATTTAATTTGTTTATGACGCTATCTGGTTGTGTAGATAGCTGAATCTGAGCGGCAATGACTCATTGTGTGATAAAGGGGTGATGTAACCCGCTGTCAACCGGAAGTTAGGCGAGTTCGTTAAGCCAAAATGCTTTTCTAGACTGTGTAGTGGACGTCTATTCACGAAGTGGCTGACGTGCATTAAAATCAATACAAACTGTGCTGATGTTAGATCTGTTGGAAAAAGCATTATGGGCGCGAGGCAAACCGAATAGCGTGACCCATCACAGTGATTGGAGCAGCCAGTATGTTTCTATTCGTTACACTGAACGGTTAAGTGAAGCTGGCTGCAGCGCTTCTGTCGGCAGCGATGGAGATTCCTATGACAATTCGTTGGCTGAAACGATTAACGGCCTTTATAAGGCGAAGTGAACCACAAAGACGGTCCATGGAAATGTCTGGAACAAGTTGAACTAGTGACCTTAGATTTGGTTGACTGGTTTAACAATAAACGGTTACTGAGTTCTACTGGCGATTGAATATGAGGGAAATTACTATAGACAGCTGTCTGAACATTAGGCAGCTTAACTCAAATAAACAAACTATTAATTTACATATCCTGCCATTTAGCTCGGATATCTAAAAGCTTTCTCCTAAAAACAAATTCCACTTAGACATCAGGCATTCCATTTGTTAGCTTTATTAATGAGTATTTAGCTTGTATTCACTTGTTAAACTATTTTATTTTTGATTTAACCCGAAGTGCATGCTTATATACTGTTAACTGTATAAGACATGCTAGGAGAACTATGAATTTAAGAACAATCATTTTGGCGCTAGTCGCATTCGGATTAGTCGATATTCTGGGGATGACATTAGGAATTGAAGTTTTGAGTTCATCTTTGCTTGATGCTAGCAACGAAAACAAAATCATTTCTTTTGCAGTCAGATTTATAGCTATGTTGCTATTTTATTGGTTTTTAAGCCAAGTTACTAAGTGGTTATTCAAGAGCAACGTAAATTGAATCTTTTAGTTAATGGAAAATCCTCTTATGAACTGTTTCATTTTTTGGGGGAGTTACACTCCCAGTGTAAGCTCTAGGTAGCATATTCTGTCTTTTATGTGATTCCCTTCTAAATGCAACCTTAAAGTTGTATTTATCTCTAATAACACTTTCTGTCTTACTTCACTTTGAAAATAAATGACGTCTAGAGAATTGTTCACTTAAGGTATTATGAGAAATGGCTTTGAGTTACGACTCGACTAACGAGTTATTGTATGTCTAGGGAACTCAAACTTCCTTAAAATGATTTTTGCAAACCCAACCCCAGTATTCGATAAACGATACTTTCTTACTTTTTTCGTAACCTTTATTTCAAATAGCTCGTTGGAGTTCATCTTAAAAAACCTTCCAACGTTAGTAACAAATTTGGGTTTTTTTAGCCCATTTTTATTTATAAGCTCGGTAATTTCTGTGGTAGTGAAGAAGGAAGACTTTTCAGCATCTCCTCTTTCAACGTAAAGGACTATAATGATTAACTCCTTTAAGCTAAGTTCTTCAAAGTTTGAAATTTTTTTCCTAAAGGGGGGTTTGTATTCTGTTAGACGTAATTTGGTTTCATATTCCGAGTAAAACTGGTTAAGAGTCTTTTCATTTATTATTTCAATGCTATTTTTACTATCTTGTATTAACCGAGCTATACCCATATCTAGCTCTCGTTCATCCCTTTTATCAAGTTCTTCTTCATTTATACTTTGAATCGTTCGGTTGCGTTTATTTTTTCGTTTTAGTCTAAGTTCACTGTTTGCTACAACTAAAACTCTTTTACTTTCATAATTACCTGAAAGGTTCTTTTCTATGAATTCTACCTCTTCAACTAATCTGAAACCTGTTATTACAACATTTTCTTCTCCAAGGCTTTCTATGTATTCAAGGACTTTTTCTGCAACTAAAAGAGGTGAAGTTTTTAAAATCTCTTTCGCAAAAGCTCCTATTGCAACATCGCTTTGAAGTCCATGATGTTGTCGATAAATCACGTGCATGAAGTCAGATGCTTCAACATGTAAAAAGTCGAACTTGTTTATTAAATAGGTTGCTATAGTTGTTTTTCCAGCACAACTGAGACCATAGATTAAATGACAGTTTATATTTTCAACTAAGCTTTTAGTTTTACTTGGAATTACAAGAGTTTTACTCTTTTCTTTTATAATGTTGTATCTTTTTAGTGTGGCCAGCATTTCATCAAAAGACTTTTTTCTGAAATCATATAGGTCAGCTTTTTCGATAGGTAACATACCTAGTACCGATGTTTCACCTTTAGGGATAAACCACTTGTTAAATGTCTTATTATCTAACCATGGGTAGACGATATTTGTTTCAAAACTATAAGGTTTGCTGGTAAACTTCCCCTTTGTTTTTCCAATAAAATGGAATGGTTCCTCTCTAACTTCAGGAAGGTAAAGCAGTAGGTCTGAGCGAACCGTGACAGAACGATCATTGCCTAACATTTCTAGTTCTAGATCTATATCCTCAAATCTTACTTTTTCCATCCAATATTTGACATCAAGTCCTGGATATTCGTATCCATACTTTTTTGACAATGCATGAATATCAACAGATGTGTCTTCAATAATAAAAGGTTTGATATTACCTAACTTCGACTTCTTAAGTTGCGACAGCGCACTGGAAAAACTCATATCGAGTAGTTTTTCTCTATTTGATAAACGAGGCTCTTCATAATTAGCTAAGCTAGTTATTTCATTGAAGTTTCTAATCTTTATCTCAAACTCTCGACATATATGTCGAGAGTTTTGCATTTTTATTCTGCTAGAGGTAAAGAAAATCAATTCAAACATAATTTAATTTCCTCCCATTATTATTGGGAGTTAGTCTTAATTCGTTTAGCTTATACATTGCTTTTATTTCTTCAATTTCTTCACTTTTTCCTTTCGAAACAATAAAAATACCAGGGCCCATGCTGCTCATACTAGTTCCCTGAACTCCTTTCTCTTCTAAGGAAGTAAAAATATTTTGTATTTTTGAACCACAATGTTGTATTTCCGCCATCTTCCAAGCTGTTTTTCGTATAGCATCAACAGCCTTTGAAAAAGTGAGAATTTGCTTGTCTGCTAAAGCTGCGGCTACCATAAAAAAGGTGTTGTAGCAGGCTTCTAAAGAAGCACTTTTAGAAATAGGAGTGTTTTCTTCAAAAAAGTCAGCCTCTAGGTTCCCAAAGTTTTTAAATTGTTCACAAGGATAAAGAAATCTTATATCCCCAAAAGGATAATCTTTTTTAAATAAAAGTGTAGGTATAGATATTGGTTCAACATAACTTGAAGGATTATGTGGCCTATTTTCAGGTGGAACACCAGTATCAAAAACCATCCCACCAGTAAAATACGAATGTATGCCTACGCCTGATGTTCCACCTCTTCCTGATAACTTTTGTATAGTATTGTGATCATATTCGTAATTATTTACTATCAAAAGAGCTTCAATAGAAGCTAAAGTTAAAGCTGTTCCGCTACCTAGTCCAATGTGTGGTTTGGGAGGTTCAATTAACGAGATCTTTATTCCTGAAAGTAGGGATAATTCCTTCGATATTTGTTCTAGTTTTATTGTAACTTTTTCAATTGTTTTACTAAGTTCGTTATATTCACCCTCAAAGCTTATTTTATTTGACCTTTTACCTTTTAGCATGAATCCTGAATCGACAGCCAAACCAAAGCCTCCATTTCTTCTATATTGACATTCATGCAAAGCAATTAAATTGAAGTGGAGTCGAAGAGGAACTTTAATTGTTATCTTCTGCATTTTCCCACTCAGTGTTGAAATATTTTTTGTAAGGCGCAACAAAACTAGCGTTAGAGCGAAAATGGATTGAAGGGAGATATTTTCCCTTTTCATTTTTGAAGTATGGGCCAATCACAGCATCTGTATCTGTAATAAAAAGATTGTGATTAGGTTCGTGACAGTAAAATCTGACTTGAAAACGATCTCCATATTTTTTTCTGAGTCGACTTATGGCTTTTGAGCTAATATCATATGAAAGGTGGTCTCTCTCCTCTAGGTAATCTCTATGTGTTAGAAGCATTCTGACAACTAAGTTAGGGTTTTTATCTAATAATTTTATAAGAAGATTATCTTCACCTTGTTCCTCACAAAAATCTTCGAAGAAACGCTTTGAAGTATGAAAGAGCAAGTCAAATTGAGTATTGGCTTTGTTGATCAATTTAGAGTAATAGTCTCTGTCACCCCTAGTGCTTAGAAACTCACGAACTCCACTATCTTCAAGTTTTTCATTATTTCTATAGTTTTTAAAGTTAATCAGGAACTGTATTAATGATACTAAAGATGATATTGCCATACCGCCTACTATTGGTGCCCATTTTTCATCGAAAACTTCTTTATGATATAAAAAAATAAGAACTGAGGTTCCTAAGACCAATAACCCTAATACGATGACAGAAATCGAAACATTGAGGTGTTTCTTATACATATATGCATAGTCCTTTATGTAATTGATGAATAAATGAAATTATAATGAAAATACACTTTATTAGGTTAGTGTTCTAATATCAATAAGTAGCACAGATTGAACTTGCCCCCAATTCTCAAGACATTTATTATCAAAATGAATAAGATAGAAGGTGATATGAGAAATAATTCCCCCAAGAATTTAAGGATGAACCCGTCGCTCAAGTGATTGAAAAAGGCTATAATGTCGTTGATGTCGCAAAACATTTGAGCAAACTTATTTAATCTGTATTGGAGCAGATGCACATTCATCAAAAATTGTTATCCTGGATATCCCTGATCAATTCCAATACTTCCAACTATAGTTGATGACCTTACTACTAAAGCGTCCAAATATAATTGGCATTCACACAGCGCTCGACTTAGCTAATCAACCAGCGAGGATAATGCGTAAACAATTTAGCGTTGTTTGGAACGGACCATAAATGAGTTAAATGGCACCGCATGTTTGTCTTGGGATGAAGTAAAGCAAAAGAAAAAAGAAGTGTATTCGACACGTTCATTTGGAGAGTGTATTACTGACATACATTCACTTAAATCAGCGTTAGCAGCACATTGCTCTATTGTGTCTCGCAAGCTAAGAAAACAAGGTTCTTTGGCAAAACGGTTAGTGATTTTTGCGCATAGCTCACCACATGAAAACAATTACTATAAACGTGCATTTATCCATGATTTTCCGATCGCATCAAGTGATGCTACTGTTTTCGCAAACGCTGTAAAAAACGTCCTATTGTCGATATATAAACCTGGTGTACGTTTTATAAATGTGGCATTGGCGCAATAGAACTTGAAGACGAAATGCATCATCAAGGAGACTTGTTTAATAAATCTCAAGATAAACCAGAGCTTATGAAGTGCTTAGACGAAATAAACAACCGATTTGGCAGTCATAAGCTCAAAATCGAAAGTGAAAAGCAAACTTCATTTTGGAAAATGCGGCGAGACTTTTTGTCGCCACATTACACGACACGTTGGTCTGATATTCCAGTTATTCATTGCTAATCACATTGTAGATAGCAGATAGACTCAACTTGTTGCATTTGTATAATGAATTTCAAATTAGTCCTTCAAAAATAAAGGGATTTAGATATGAAAAAACTCCTAATGACTTTGCTACTTGTTGTATGTGGTAATGTCTACGCTAACTACCCAACGAGCTTTTCAAACGCGAAGACGAAAGCAGAAAAAGAGGTTTATTTTGACCGCTCGACAACATTCTATTGTCAATGTGACTTTGTATTCGATGATATAAAGGATGTTGACAGTGATGGCAACATCACTGAAACCAAAATAGACCCGAAAGCATGTGGATATGAGCCTCGTAACCCCGTTACTAAAAAAGGAAAAGAAAATAAGCGTGTGTCTCGTATTGAGTGGGAGCATATCATGCCTGCAAATATCATTGGCGGTCATCTTGAACAATGGGAAAACTATAAAAACCACGAAGAGTGTAAGGACAAAAAATATAAGACCAGAAAATGCGCTTATCACCTAGTGCCTGAGTTTAAGCGGGCTCATGATGATATGAACAATCTCGTTCCTGCAGTGGGGGAATTAAATGGAGACCGCTCGAATTTTCGCTTTGCGAATATCGAGGGTGAAAACAGAGCGTATGGAAAGTGTGATTTTGAGATTGATTTTGAAGCTGATACAGCAGAGCCTGCAGATAATGTGAAAGGTAATATTGGGCGCGTTTACCTACATATGATGAAAGAGCATAAGGTTTCTCTACCAGAAGAAACTGTGAAAATGATGAAGGAATGGTCTGATTTAGATCCAGTCGATGCATGGGAGTGTGAGCGCAATGACCGTATTAAGAAGTCTCAAGGTCTTGGAAATAGTTTTGTAGAAGCTGCCTGCGAGAAACGCTGAAAACAAGATAATTTTTGAATTCCATGCAATCTTGTCAATACTTTAAGTATCAACAGGAAGTTGGAGAAGAGCATGGAATTCAAAATTACGGAATTAGTAGCTACGACCATATCAGGTATAACGCTTTGGGCTTTCAATATTGCTCGCCAATCGAATTCTAAAGAACATCAATTAAAAGCTAACCAAGAATACGCAAAGCTTTTCAATTACCTCAAAAGTAAACCAGAAAACATGGAGTCAATTAAAACAATTTGTGAGAAGTTAAATTGGTCCCAAAATCAATTAAAAAGGGTCGTTAAGCGGGCGCCATTTAGATTCCATTTCAAAGGGAAGTGTATTAGAGTAGACTTGCTCAAACCTTAACTGTAGTAACTCATATCTGATCATAAAGTTTCGATGAATAGGTTTAGACCTCATCTGGTAGGCACCTATAAGTGAACAACTGTTGCTCATAAACTTTATAGGTTTTCTATAGTGCTTCAAAGCAGACGTTCAACTAACTCTTTCCACTTCCATTACATACACAAAGGGAGGATTTGAACGAGGAACAGTCGTTCACAATCATGATTTAAAAATTACATATTTAGTTAATCTATTAATTTCATCAAATAACTTAAAAGTATGTGTATTTGTACAGGTATAATAGCTAACCAATCAAAAATGTGATTTTACTTCCTATCAAATAGGTTTATTAATTCTCGCTTTACCTAGCTCATGAAATTCAACTTATTGATTAATAATTAGATTTTTAAAGATCTTTAGTGTTTAATAGAAGGTGACTGAGGGCTCAATAAGACAGGTTTCGCTTTCTTTTCGAAAATTAAATACATTAGCGGCCCTTTAAAATATAATTTATTAATATTAATCAATTGCTTATTGTTGTTTTTTTGTCAAATTTTATGTGATGTCTGAAAATTACATATTCGGCATTCTCGATAATAAGCGTTAGCAGTTTATGTAAATTGGAAGCTTGATTCGCAAAAGGAAAAGAAATGAGTGATGTAGAATTTGAAAAAAGGCATGAATCAATTGGTCCTGTTTTTACCGAGTGGTACGACGGTTCTAATACAATATCTTCGTGGACTATTGATGTAGAAAATGAAGTTTCATTAAGATTAATGGACGTGACTGTAAGTGTTACTGTAACTGAAGCAAATGACCAAAATTATAAAGGCACAGTTAGAGCATTTGAAAATGTTTTAGGTAGGACATTTGAAGGAATATCAATTGGAGACACGGTGAGTTTCAGGTATGAAAATATAATTGGCTGTAGTAAGTAAACTGCTAACAAGGCGTTTAAAAATCGGACACCGTAATGCTTGCTCGGTTTCGCTTCGCTTCACATTTTAGCAAGCATTACTATGCCGTCTAACGCGGCGTTATGCGTAAAGGAAAGTATGGATACAATTCTCACTAATCTAAATGACCCATCATGGTGGTTTACAGGACTATTCTTTGTAGTTATTGCTTTATTAATACCCAAAGCGATAACTTTTATGCATTCAATCCCTTTGCATGCAAAAGGCTTTAAGCGTAAATCCAAATTAGCAGATCTTAAAAAAGTTAAGGGAATCAGGCATGATGATACTAAAGTTTTAATAGAATCTATTAAAACTTTTGCTTGGATGGTTGTATTTATTTTATCAATCTTAATTTTAATGTACTCATATTTAACGGAACCTATTTGGTTAGGTAATACTTTAAATAATACACCTACAGAAAAAGGTTTAGGTGTGGCACTTATAGCATTATCATTACCTATTTATGTATTAGAAATCATCTACCTAAAGCAAGATCGTCTTCTAAAGGTATTAATTAAACATCGCGATAAATTACGCATAACAAGCAAGTCGACTAGGACTTAAAACAGTTTGCTGTTTTTCGTTCCTCAAACATTTTAGCAAACAGTTTTATGCCTGTTATCTGGGCGTTAGTTACTAGTTCACATCAAGGAGTATGCAGAACGTGCAAGGTTGGATTATTGAAAACAAAGACTGGTTATTTTCAGGGGCTGGAATTTTTGTTGTTACTACTGTTTTCAGTATTATCTCGATAATTGTTACATTGGTACTGAAATCGAGGTCGGATAAAAAAGCGATAAAGAAGCTTCAGGTTTTAGAGGATTTAGTTAAGTTTGAGCTACCTAATGCAGATGAGCAATTTGATAGCAAAGCTTTTTCTGTGTCGTATAAGAACGAAAGCTATAGGCACTTGTGTCACTATTCAGTTTCCTTAAAAAATACTGGTAGTGTTGCTATAGAGAAGCAAAATTTACTTTTATCAATACCTGAGACTGGCAAGATAATTGAGAGAAATACCAAGGGTTGCCATTCATCCATAGAAATTAAAGAACAACCTACCTCTTTAGAAAATGACAAATTATACGTCATTGACAGGTTAGAGGCTGATGAAGAAATATCAATTACTTTGTTGGTTGATTTAGAAGATTCTCATCTAATAGAGTGCACTCCAAGGGGGGTAGATGGCATTGAATATGTCTACAATAAACCAACCTCATCCAATGATATGGAGGTTCTAATCTTTCTATTGGCAGTATTTATAATGGTTGATATGGTTCCTTTTGTTGGAAGTGGTTTACAAGCTCTAGTTGTAGTTGTTAGCTCTCCAAGATTGATTAAAATTGCTTTATCTTTACTAAATAACCAAAAAAACAGAGATAATGTAGTTAATATTTCAGGTGGTATTAAAATGGCGGAAGACTCAAATATATCAATTGAGCAACAACGTTGATCGTAACAAACAAACTGTTTAAAAGCGGACAAAATTCCGTTTGCTGGTTTCGCTCCGCTTCACATTATAGCTAACTAAATTTTGCCTTTTAACAGAGGCTTTACCACCGACCGCTTTTGGCACTAAGCGGAAGTAACTCACTGAATTTAATTATGTATCCGGCAGCAATGACCGAACAACGGACATTAAATATTTTTGATACTGTTATTATATCCAGAGTTTACAACTTTCCACTATATTCAGGAAGATGAGCAATTTGCACATTTTTGTCCTCAGAGCACTTTGCCAACTAAAAATTTCTTATCTAGTAAAAGGTTAGCTAATTTGATAAATAGTAGTAATCAGAAAAGTGAGTAGTTGCGTGGTAGAAATATGCGCGATTTGCGCACTTTTAAATTGTTAGGTTAATGGGATGTTATGTTAACAATTGAAGAAAGAGAGCAGCTTGAAGAGCTGGATATGTATGGAATAGAAGACCTATTTTTATCTGAATGCGATTCTTGGTTTTCAGCGGATATAGCTTGTTGTGACCTCTGTGTTGATGATTTTCTAAAAGCATGGCCAAGTGCTGGAAATGCGATAGACTTTCAAAGCAATGTTATGGATATTGACCATTTTTATGAGTCAACCATACTTAGAGATTGCTACACACCAGAAGATTATTTAAAGTTTATGCAGTTAGTCAATTGTCCAAGTTGTGGAGAGCAGTTGAAAGGTGGATTCTATCCTTATGAACTACCTTTTAAGCCTGTTGATTCTTTCGAAGATATCCTAAATGAACTTATGGAAATTGCGCATAAGTCGCCCTTTGTGATGCTTAAGCATGAGTTTGCAGAGTCAGTATTTCAAGCTATTCAAGAGTTAGCTGAAAACGCAGTTCCTATAGAAATTACACAGCCTTTGTATCGAGCAAGAGCTGCATCTCAAATTACTGAGGTTGCACCAAAGGAGTTCGATGTTACTCCAAAAGCATTTGCTTCAGAGGGTAGGTATAACCATTCTGGTTTACCTGCCTTTTACCTTGGTAGTGACATGCGTACTTGTTATGAAGAAATGCGCAGGGTTCCATGCTATATGGCTGAAATTTGTATAAATCAACCAGTGAAAACTCTCGATTTAACTGCTTCGCACGAAAACCACGAACAGCATAGTGATATGCTCGATACTATGGTCTATTCAGCTTTAGTGAGCGCAAAGCACGACGATGAAGGGCAGTACAAGCCCCAATATTTGTTTTCAAGGTTTGTCGCTGATTGTGCAAAGTATGCAGGGTTTGATGCAATCAAGTATCCATCAACTCGTACTATCGCTGGGTGTTTTAATCTTGTCTTTCTCAATCAAAACTTTAGCCTTGGCAATGCGTGCGAACTTTTAAACGTAAAGCGTTACCCAGACGAAAATTAACCTAACAAAGCATTTAAGAGTGATTCGCAACGCTTGGCAGTTTCGCATCGCTCAAGTATAGCCAAGCGCCGCTCATACCTTAATGCGGCGTTACACGTTAATAATTAGGATGTAACTGACGTGATTTTAGATTGTTCAAATTATGAATCTACCAAAAATCTATTCTAGATATTTTTAGTACCACTGAGGACAAATTAACCTCATTTTTGCAATCTATAAATCCATTCGAAAGCATCTATAAGCCAGCTGAAGAGGCCTTTGCATCATCATAACTCCATTTTTAAAATGCCACTGAACTATATTGGCTAAGCTTTTTTATTGATTGTTCTGAGATGTTTAGTTGTTCGAAGCCTTCGATCTCAAGCTCTTTGTGATTAAATTGACCAAAGATCCTCATGATTTTATCGATTGAAATGTCTAATTCAATTGATGGTATGTCATTAGACGACGTGAGCCTCTCATCCACGTTAAATGTTGTATCACCAATGCTGATAGTTTGTTTTGTAGCACTAATTAAGGTATTACAGTCACTATTAATCACTTCGTCACTTTCACTTAACACATTTGCTTTAGTTATGATTTCTTTATCCATCTGAGTAAATTTTACTTTTTCCAAATTTTCAGGAATGTCCTGAGACACGCGATAAGCATATTCAACAAGTTTTGGCTCGGCAGGCATAAAAAAAATTGCCTGCTGGTTTGGTGCATCAGTAATACGCAGTAAACGCCCCATCACCTGACGGTAGTTCATTTCTGTTTTCACATTTGAAAGATAACAGCACACCTGAAGGCGTGGAATGTTGGTGCCTTCAGAGATCATTCCAACACTGATGATCCACTTCTGTTGGTTATGTCTGAAAGATCTAATAAGTTCATTTCCATTGCTTTCATCACTAGTGACAACAAGAGCACTTTCTCCAATAACCTGTTTCAAAATTAGTTGTATTTGCCAAGCATGAGTTATAGATGAAGCGACGATTAATCCACCTGCTTCTTTATTAAAAGTTCGTAGTTCATTTAACTTATGACTTGAGTGGATTAATAGCTGCTCTATCACGCTGGTGTTAGTCACAATCTCAGAATATGGAATAATTGATTGTGATAGCAAATCTATAAAGCTTGTGAAGTGTCTCGTTTCATCACCTTCAACAACTGTAATCTGATCATTATCTAATGCGACTACTTGTGGAATTCGACACACATTGTCAGCAATCGCTTGTTTTAAGCCATATACATAATCACATTGTATTTTTCCTGAATCATTACAATATTCAGCAAGAGCGATAGGTAGCGCATCGGATCGCCACGGTGTGCCAGTTAAAGCGATTGTGTAGGCAGCTTTTTCTTTAATCATTGTAATGATTGGCTTACCCCAAGCATTAGCATCTTTGATATTTGATCCTGCGCAATGATGGATCTCATCGAAGATCACAAACACACGATACTTATCAAATAAGCGCCAGACCTTATTACCTAGTGTGCTCAAACCCTGATAAGTGAATGAATTACCCAATGCACCAATAGTGCCGTCAAAATGGGATTTAAGTTGATCACTTAACGCTTCACTAAAATCATTCGCGACGATTGAAGAAGGAGAAAAGCAAAT